>CABXUR010000011.1 GCA_902515485.1 uncultured Pelagibacteraceae bacterium
ATAACTGGCTTTATGACTAAAAAAGGTAAGAAAGTTTTATGTTCTAAGTTAATACTAACAACGGGCACTTTTCTAAATGGTTTGATACATATAGGTGATGAAAGAACACCAGCTGGAAGATATGATGAGAAACCTTCAACGGGATTAAGTGAACAATTAGAAAAATACAATTTTAAAATAGGTAGACTAAAAACAGGTACCCCTCCCCGACTTGATTCAAGAACAATTAATTATGAAAATTTAGAAGAACAGTTTGCGGATGATGATCCTTATTTTTTTTCTTTCCTAACAAAAAAAAATATTAATAAACAAGTTTCATGTCGTATGACTTATACTAACGATAAGGTTCATAAAATTATTGAAAAAAATTTATCTAAGAGTGCTATGTACTCTGGTAGCATTCAAGGTGTAGGACCCAGATACTGCCCATCTATTGAAGACAAGATAGTAAAATTTGCTGATAAGGGTCGACATCAGATATTTTTAGAGCCTGAAGGGCTTAATGACCATACAGTTTACCCAAATGGCATCTCCACATCACTTCCAGCTGATGTTCAACAAGAAATATGTAATAATATCAATGGTTTAGACAATGTATCTATTATAAGACCAGGATATGCCATAGAATATGACTATATAGATCCAAGAGAACTGTTTTTAACGCTTGAGACTAAGAAAATTAGCAACCTTTACCTTGCAGGTCAGATTAATGGAACAACAGGATATGAAGAGGCGGCAGCTCAAGGTCTTATAGCAGGTACAAATGCTGCTCTATCTCATAAAAAATTAGAACCCTTTATATTAGATAGATCTGATGCTTACATAGGGGTAATGATTGATGATTTAGTGACCAAAGGAGTGGCTGAACCATACAGAATGTTTACATCAAGAGCTGAATATAGATTAAGCCTGAGATCTGATAATGCAGATCAAAGATTGACTGCAAAAGGAATGGAAATTGGATTAATTGGTGATGTAAGAAAGACTCTTTATTTGGATAAATTCGACAAAATTAACCAAATTAATGTAAAAATGGGTCAATCAACTATATCACCTAATAAAGCAGATCAATTTGGTATAAAAATAGCAAAAGATGGTATTTTAAGATCTTCTAACGAGGTATTAACCCAAAAAGGAGTTGACATGAATAAAATTAGAGAAATATGGCCTGATATACCTTTTTTTAGCAAAGAAATTGATGAACAGGTTGAAATTAATGCTCATTATAGGGGTTATTTGAAGAAGCAAAAAGCTGATATTTTAGCCTTTAAAAGAGATGAAAACCTTATAATACCAGATAAAATCAACTATGATGGTCTTTCAGGATTGTCAAATGAGGTAAAAGCTAAATTTAAGGAAATAAAACCAAAAACAATGGGTCAAGCACTGAGAATTGATGGAATTACTCCAGCTGCTGTATATATTTTGTTGTCACACGTTAAAAGAAAGTCTATTAAGCATATAGCTTAATGGATGAAGAAATTTTAAAATCATATTCAAAATTAAATAGCTTAAATGTTTCACGTGAAACATTTTTAGACTTTGAAAACTATATATCCATGATTATTGAAAAAAATAAAAAAATTAACATAATTAGCCAAAATACATCATCAAAAAAAGCTATAATTGAGCGGCATATAATCGATTCTGCGCAAATAATTGATTTTATTAACTTTAATTGTAATACAACCACAGATTTAGGATCTGGAGGTGGTTTACCCGGAATTGTAGTAGCAATTATACTAAAAAACATGAAAAATAAAATGGAAGTGCATCTTTACGAAAAAAGCTACCATAAAAGCCATTTTTTAGGGGAAGTGTCAAAAAAACTGAATTTAAATACAAAAGTTTTTCAAAAAAATATTTTTGAAATAAAAAATTTAGAAACAGGTACGATTATGTCGAGAGCTTTTAAACCAATGCCAGTAGTTTTAGATTTAGTTTATGAAAATTTTTCAAAATATAAAAATTTAATTTTTTTTATGGGAGAGAATGGAAAAAAAATATTTGACAAATCTAAAGATGATTGGAACTTAGAATACATAGAAAAAAAAAGTGTAACGAGTGAAGACTCATTTTTATTAAACATAAAAAAAATTAGTAAGAAAAATAAAAAAAGATTCAAGAAAAACTAAATGCAAATTATATCAGTAATAAATCAAAAGGGTGGGGTAGGAAAAACAACAACTGTTATAAATTTAGCAGCTGGATTGACGCAACTTAATAAAAAAATTTTAGTTATTGATTTGGATCCTCAAGGAAATGCCACTACAGGTCTTGGATTATCCAACGTGGACAACTCAAGTGATACAATTTATGGTGTACTGAATGGAACTAGACAAATTAATGAGATAATCAAGAGGACACAGTTTGAAAATTTAGATATTATCACCTCTAATGTAGATCTATCAGGGCTTGAGGTCGAAACGGCTGATGATAGTAATAGAGCTTTTATATTAAAGGCTAAATTAACCCCTTATTTAAACAATTCTAGAGGATTATATGACTATGTGTTGATTGATTGTCCGCCTTCCTTAAGTCTTCTAACTGTTATGGCGCTCGTCTGCTCAAACTCACTTCTGGTACCTTTGCAAACAGAATTCTTTGCTCTTGAAGGGTTAACCCAACTCATGAAAACTATTGAGAGGATAAAAGTAAGTTTAAACCCTGATTTAAAAATTAGAGGTATCCTTTTAACTATGTATGACAAAAGAAATAAGCTTTCTTCACAAGTTGAAAAAGAAGCGAGAGATTATTTTAATGAAAAAGTTTACTCAACAGTAATTCCAAGAAATGTGAGATTATCAGAAGCACCTTCTCATGGAATGCCAGTATTAATTTATGACAAATCTTGTCCTGGCAGTAAATCTTATTTTAGTTTTACTGATGAATTTGTAAATCAAGAATCAACAATTGGGAGCGCTGCATAATGGATAAAATTAAAAAAGGTCTTGGAAGAGGTTTATCATCACTAATTGGTGAAACTAAAGTAGAGATTCAAAAAAATCTACTTCCAGTAAGTGACTTGGTTCCAAACAAGTATCAACCAAGAAAGAATTTTGATGAGGCAAATTTGGAGGATTTAACAAATTCCATAAAAGAAAGAGGAATGATACAGCCGATTATAGCTAGAAAATCAAATAATGAAAATTCAAAATTTGAAATAATTGCAGGTGAGAGAAGGTGGCTGGCAGCGCAGAAGGCAGGTATTCATAAAGTTCCTGTGGTAATCACAGAGGCAGATGATTTAAAATCTTTAGAATTTGCAATAGTTGAGAATGTTCAAAGACATGATTTAAATCCGTTGGAAGAAGCACAAGGTTATAAAAGGTTGATTGATGAATTTTCTTATGATCAAGAAAAAGTATCAAAATTTATAGGTAAAAGCAGAAGCTATATAACCAATTCATTAAGAATTTTAACTTTACCAAACGAAGTTATAAAATTAATAGAAACAAATAAGTTGTCGACAGGACATGCCAAAATTTTAGTAGGTTTAGACAATGCAAGTTTTGTTGCTAATAAAATTATAAAAAATAAACTTTCAGTGAGACAGGCAGAAAATTTTGTTCAATTTTTTAAAAAGAAAAGACAAAAGTTAAAGATCACAAAAGATACTAATATTATCGCTCTCGAACTTTCAGTATTAAATAAAATTGGATTAAACGTAGAAATAAAAAATAACAAGAGAAATAAAGGAAAAATTTCTTTTGAATATAAAGACCTAGATCAATTAAATAAAATAATAGATATTATTAAGTCTAACTATTAGTATTTGATGAGGACTGATCTAAAATAAAGTCTGTAATTAAATTAATCGAATTATTTATATTTTTTTTTACTAGCAGTTCTATTTCATTTAATCTGTATATTAATTGTTTAATATTTTCAGGTGTCCACTTGTAAATTTGTTGTTTTGTTATTTCTTTATCTTTCCAAAAAATTGGAGGTCTTGCGGATGATATTGTTAAATCTATATTTTTATTTGATTTAAATTCACTACAAAGTTTAAGTATTTTCTTTGATTTTAATAAAAAAGTTCTTGTGATTATAATGCAGTCTTCATTTCCAAAATTATTTTCATTTAAGATGTTAATAATTTTCTTTTTATTTTTTGCCAAACAATTATCAATAAGGTCTGATATACTGTGATTTTCAATTAAATTAGTTAATTTTATTATACTTTCCTCTGTAATTTTTTTTCCACCTTTGCTGAAGTATTCTATTTTATCTAGTTCGTTAAATAACGTTTCTCTATCTCCATTACACTTATTAACTATCAAGTTAATATTTGCAGGTGATAAAGAAATTTTCTTTTGATTAAAAAAATTATAAGTTAACTTTTTAAGTACTTGATTTGTATCTGGATAAAAAGCAACACAAACATGTTTTTTACTTTTTTCAAAAAACGATCTTAATTTTGATTTTTTTTCTAGAATATCAGTATTAATAATAATTTTGAGATCTTCAATTTTTTTTTCTTCAATTTCTTCAATAATTTTTAATATTTTGTCTGTAGCTCTTTTAATTATTATTATTTTTTCATTTTCAAAAAGAGATTTAGAAAATACATTTTCTAAAAAAATATTTGTATTCTCTAAAATTTCTTTTTCTTCATATTTTGAAATATTTTCTTCATTTTTAAGTAAATTAATTATTGAGTCATTTTTTAAACCTTCATTTTTACCGTAAAATAAAATCAATTTATTTTGATCAAAATTTATTTTATTTAACTCATAAGATTTAATTATCATTTAAACTCAAGATAGCAGAAATTAGTTTTTCCCTAATAGAAGATGCAAAATTTCTTTTAATATTTTTTTCATAGGTATTTTGTTCAAAAGTATCTGTTTGACTCTTAATATTAATATTTTCTTCAAATTTAAAAGTTTTATTTTTATTTTTTAAATTTATTGAAAATATTGAGACAACAGAAAGATTATAATCTGTAATTACCCCAGAAGAATTTTTTGTGAGAACTTTTTTTTCATAATCTGTATCAATTTTTATATTGTAAATTTTTGGTGAGTCTATGTTTGAATATAATTTTATTTCATTTTTAATAAAATTATTCATTTCATAATTACCCTCTGTTTCAATTATATTTAACTGAAAATTTAGAGATTGTTGATTTTTATAAATAGAAGAATAACCGCAGTGAGATAAAAATAATATAAAAGTTAATATCGCTATATTTTTCATATAATTTATATAATTATATTTATAAGTTTGTTTTTAATATAAATCTGTTTTTTTATTTTATTATTTACAAGATACTTTACTATTTTTTGATCTTGATAAACTAGTTTCATTATTTCTGTTTCGGATGAATTAGAATCGGTTGATATTAGTCCTCTTTTTTTTCCATTTATCTGAATAACAATTAGACTAGAGTTTTCTTGAATTTTTTTTTCATCATTTGTATTATTTTGCCTGGTAAAGAACCAATATAAGTTCTTCGATGACCTCTTATCTCAGCTTCATCTCTCATTCCACCAACTGACATTCTAACGAACTCTCTGTTGGTAGCTTTAGCAATAGATTTACCTAAAGAAGTTTTTCCTACTCCTGGAGGACCTACTAAACATAATATTGGGCCTTTGATTTTTTCCATTCTTTTTTGAACTGCTAAAAATTCAATAATTCTTTCTTTTACTTTTTCTAGACCAAAGTGATCGGTATCAAGAATATTTAAAGCTTTAGTTAAATCGATATCTACTTCACTTTTTTTATGCCAAGGAAGTTCTGTCATCCAATCTAAATAATTTCTTACAACTGTAGCCTCTGCAGACATAGGACTCATATTTTTTAATTTCTTTAATTCTTGTAAGCATTTTTTTTCAACTTCTTTTGGCATTTTAGCTTTTGTAATAGCTTTATTTAGACTTGAAGTTTCATCCTTACCATCTTCAATTTCACCTAATTCTTTTTGAATGGCTTTTAATTGTTCATTTAAATAATATTCTCTTTGAGTTTTCTCCATCTGAGTTTTAACTCTACCTCTTATCCTTTTTTCAACACCAATAATGCTTGTCTCATTTTCCATTATTTTAATTATTGCATTAAATCTTTTCTTTACATCAACTGTTTCAAAAATTTGTTGTTTTTCAGAAATTGTAGCGTTTATGTGTGATGCTATATTGTCAGCAATTTGAGATGGGTCTTTTAATTGTTTGATTGTGTTAATAGTTTCACTTGAAACTTTTTTGTTTACAGAAGTCAGTTTTTCTAATCTTCTTAGAGCTGTTACTGCTAATGGATATAAATCCTCATCCTTTGAAATTATGTCATTGTAATGTGAATAATCACAAGTAATAAACTTATCATTATCTTTAAATTCTAAGATTTTTACTCTTTTAATACCTTCTACTAAAACTTTAACTGTTCCATCTGGTAATTTTAATAGTTGGAGTATGTTACCCTCACAACCATACATAAAAATATCTGTTTTTTTGGGATCATCAATTTCAGAATTTTTTTGAGTAACAAGAATAATTTTTTTATCTTTTTTCATTACCTCATTTAAGGCAGAGATAGATTTATCTCGACCTACAAACAAAGGGATAACCATGCTTGGAAATACAACAATATCTCTGAGAGGCAATAAAGGTAATGTTATTTTAACGTCCATACGAATAATATGGATATTATATTTTATATTGCAATAGGTTTTTATTACTTATTAAGGATATTAAGCCGCTGATGGTTTGTTTGACTTTGATTTATTGTCACCTTTAGCATGAACTAAAATAGGTTGAGACTGTCCTTTAGCTGCTCCTGCGTCAACTATTACTTCTTCAACATTATCTTGACTTGGCAAGTCGTACATTGTTTTTAATAATATATTTTCCAAGATAGATCTTAAACCTCTTGCACCTGTTTTTTTACTAATCGCTTTTTGTGCAATTTCTTTTAATGCATTTTCTTTAAATGTTAATTTTGCACCATCCAATTTAAAAAGTTCTTGATATTGTTTTGTTAGTGAATTCTTTGGTTCTTGAAGAATCTTTATTAATGATTTTTCATCCAAGTCCTCAAGTGTTGCAATCATGGGTAGCCTTCCAATAAATTCAGGTATTAGACCAAATTTCAATAAATCTTCTGGCTCAAGAGTTTTCATCCATTCACCAGTCTTTTTATCTTGAGTATTTTTAACATCTGCGCCAAAGCCTATTGATGTACCCTTGTCTCTTTGAGAGATGATTTTATCAAGTCCTGCAAATGCTCCTCCACAAATAAATAATATATTAGTTGTATCAACTTGTAAAAATTCTTGTTGAGGGTGTTTTCTTCCTCCTTGAGGTGGAACACTTGCTACTGTTCCTTCCATAATTTTTAACAAAGCTTGTTGAACACCTTCGCCTGAGACGTCTCTTGTAATTGAAGGATTTTCAGATTTTCTGCTAATCTTGTCAACTTCATCAATATATACAATTCCTCTTTGTGCCTTTTCAACATTGTAATCAGAAGCTTGTAAAAGTTTTAAAATAATATTTTCTACATCTTCACCAACATAACCTGCCTCTGTTAAAGTAGTAGCATCAGCCATTGTAAATGGAACATCTAAAATTCTAGCTAGTGTCTGAGCTAACAATGTTTTACCACACCCTGTTGGTCCAACTAATAGAATATTTGATTTTGCAAGTTCAACATTTTTGCTTGTCTTACTCTCGTAGTTTAATCTTTTATAATGATTGTGAACTGCTACAGATAAAACTTTTTTAGCATGGGGTTGACCTATTACATAATCATCTAAAACAGAACATATTTCTTTTGGTGAAGGAAGGCCGTCTTGATGTTTTACAAATGTATCTTTGTTTTCTTCTTTAATAATATCCATACATAGTTCAACACATTCATCACAAATAAATACTGTAGGCCCAGCAATTAATTTTCTAACTTCATGTTGACTTTTTCCACAAAAAGAACAGTAAAGAATATTTTTATTATTTGTTGTCATAAAATTTATTTCGAATCAATACTGTTACTTTATTATATAAGACTTCAACTAATCAAGTTTGGATTATTGGATATTCAATATATGGTGTTCTAAGATCTTTTTTCCACTACTTCGTCTATTAAACCAAAGTCTTTAGCAACCTCAGCTGTCATAAAATTATCTCTTTCTAAAGCAGCTTTAACTTCATCTACAGATTTGTCTGTATGTTTAGAATAAATCTCATTTAATCTTTTTTTCAATGATGACACTTCATTTGCATGAATTTCAATATCAGTTACTTGACCTTGAAAACCTGCAGATGGCTGATGAACCATAACTCTTGAATTTGGAAGAGAAAATCTCTTACCTTTTGTTCCAGCTGCAAGTAAAAATGATCCCATTGAAGCTGCTTGTCCAATACACAAAGTTGAAATGTCTGGTTTAACGTATTGCATGGTGTCGTAAATACCAAGACCAGCTGTAACCAACCCACCAGGACTATTAATGTATAAGTAAATTTCTTTTTTAGGATCTTCAGCCTCTAAAAATAATAATTGAGCAGTAACTAGTGATGCTACATTGTCATTTATTTGACCAGTTAAAAAAATTATTCTCTCTTTTAAAAGTCTTGAATAAATATCATAAGCTCTTTCACCTTTATTCGATTGCTCTACTACCATTGGAACTAAAGTATTCATATGTTCAGATAATTTTGATGTCATAAGTTGATTCGTATTACTTATACAACTTGAGATTACTTTTTGCTAACTTTTTTTGCTACAGGCTTAGATTTAGATGATTTTGCTAATGGTTTTTTTTTCTCATCAGATTTTGGTTCAGGTTTATTCTTTGTTTCTTTTTTTTTATCCTTTGCCTCTAATTCATTATTGTGAGCTTCTTTTAAGATCTTTTCAGCTTCAGCTTTAGATATTTCTTTTTTATTGGGTTTAGCTTTTTCTTTGATTAAATTTAAAATCTTTTCTTCATAAACAGTTCCTCTCAAGCTAGCTAAAGCTGAAGGATTTTTTTGATAAAAGTCCATTACCATTTTCTCTTGTCCGGGCATCATTCTTAATTGTTTCTGAACTTCTGCTTGAATTTCTTGTTCTGATACTTGTATCTTATTTTGTTCACCAAACTCGTTTAAAATTAATCCAGTCTTTATTCTTGTTTTGGCAGTTTCAGTAAATTTTGCTTTATTTTTTTTAGCTTCATCTTCCGACATTCCTTGAGAAAGAATCTTGATCTCCTCTTGAATTAAATTATCTGGAATTTCATCAACTTTAAATTTTTCTATTTCTTTAAGAATTTGATTTTTTGCTAACTGATCTAAAGAATTTTTATATTCATCATTAATTTGTTTTGAGATTAAAGTTTTTAAATCATTTAGATCTTTCGCTCCTAAATTTTTAGCAAACTCATCATTAATTTTTACATCTTCAGGATTTTTAACATTTAAAATTTTACAAACAAATTTAGCTTTTTTATTTACTAATTCTTTTTCAGGAAAATTTTCTGGTAAAGTTGCTTCAACAATCTTTTCATCATCTTTTTTAGCTCCAATTAATTGTTTATCAAAGCCCTTCAAGAATAAGTCTTTTCCTAATGTTAATTGAGTATTTTTACCTTCGCTACCTTTAAATTCTTTACCATCAACTCTAGCGTTATAATCTAAAGTAACTAAATCACCTTCTTTTGCCTTTGTTTCAGGTGATGCTTCTTTAAAACTTGGTTGATTTTTTGCAATTTCTTTAATTCTTTTATCTGTCTCACTATCATCAATTTTAACTGAATATTGATCAAATTTAATACTTTCTAATGATTTGGTTTCAACTTTAGGAAGTTCTGTAACTGATATAACATACTCTAATTCTTTATCTTCACCATAAGTCTTAAGATCAAGCTTAGGTTGACCAGCAGGTTTAATTTTGTTTTCCTCTAATGCTTTAGCTGAAGTGTCTTTTAGAACTTTATCTAAAACTTCACCAAAAACTGCTTTTCCAAATTGTCTTTTTAAAACTTCTTTTGGAACTTTACCTGGACGAAATCCTTTTAAGTTAACAGTGCTTTTAATCTCTTCATATTTTTCATCCATATGAGAGTTCATCGTTTCTTTGTCTATAAAAACTTTTACGTCTTTGTTTAAACCTTTTATGTTTTCTATTGTTACTTTCATAATATTTTTTGGTAGGGCGAAAAGGACTCGAACCTTCACATCCGAAAATATTGGTTCCTAAGACCAACGCGTCTACCAATTCCGCCATCGCCCCACAAATTACGAGGTTTTATATATTATTGAAACTATTTGTCCAATGACAATTAATAAAAAAATGATAATTTTATGCTTTAAAATTCTATAGATCTATTAATTCAAATGAACAAATTAAAAATATTAATAATTGCTTATATTTTAGGGGTTATAATTGGAGCATTTTTTTTCGATGTTTGGGGTGCAAATACTACATTCATCAAAACTATGTCCATATTTTTATGGACTATCATTTTTTTAATAGCTCTTTTTTATGTAGATAAAAATGAAAAAAAATAATCCCTTAAATTTTTTTATAATATTTTTTTTTATTTTAATAATGACAAATAATTTAAAGGCAGAAATAATTATACTTAGTTCATGTGAAAATAAGAAAGATGGTTTTTTGAAAAATGAATATATCTTAGATTTAAAAAAATCACTAATGACAAGAAATTTTGTTTACAATGATAAAACGTTTAAAAAACTTAGAATTACAGACCTATCAGTAAAGAAAAAAAATACTACAACAAAGTTTATTTATAAAGAAGATAACAAAATACTAACAGATAAAATTGGATACCCTCAATTTTACACTCAATTAGTCTTTGAATTAGAAAATTCAAATATAATGATTAAAACAGTAATTAATGAAGAAGTTGGCATTTCATTAATGTCTGAATGTAAAAAAATTGAAAGATATGAAAAAGAAAGTTAATTTTTATTTTTCCTTTTTTCATTATCTTTATCTTTAATTAAAAACTTCTTTTTTAACTCAAATCTACTATTTGTTATATTTGACCTGTGTTTTGCGTACGCTTGTTTTTGCGCTTGTCTCATTGCTTTTTTAGATGACATTACAACTAAAACTAATACTTAATTTCTACAGTATCAACAATATTAAAATTTTTATCTACAATGACAATTTCACCAGATGATGGTGCATAATTTAATATTTCTAAAATAAATACATAATGAGTAATGAATATTAGATTCTGTTTTTTATCCCAATCTTTAATAAAATTATTAAATTCTTTAACCTGTTCAGATTTATTTTTAATAAATTGAGCACTATAAAAGGAATTTAAAAATTTTTTTGTTTCATATGTTTCAAAAGCAATAGAGGCTGTTTCTTTACATCTGCACCATTCACTTGAATAAACTTTCTTTATATCAATCTTATTTTTAAGAAATAAGTTACCAATTTTTTTAGATTGTTCTCTCCCAATTTCACTTAAATTTCTCTGAGTAGAACAATCGAATAAATTGAAATTTTGTGGGTCTCCATTGCCTGGTGCATAAGCGTGACGTATAAATATTAACTTTCCTCCCTGATTCAGTTCTTTTATTAAATTATTATTTAAATCTGCTTTGACAGCACAAGTTAAAAATATAAAAATAAAAAAAAGAATTTTATAAAATTTCATATATGAATATTAGATTAAACAGTTTAAATAAGACAATAATTAGGTGTGAAAAATGTCCTAGATTGGTTAAATTTGTAAAAAAAATAAGTTCGACAAAAAGAAAACAAAATTTAAATGATACTTATTGGGGAAAACCAGTAACAGGATTTGGTGATATAGATGCAAAAATTTTAATTTTGGGATTAGCACCTGCTGCTCATGGTGGAACAAGAACTGGTCGGGCCTTTACTGGAGATAAATCTGGAGAATTTTTATTTCAGTGTCTCTATAAAGCAAAAATTGCAAACCAACCAATTTCAGAAAATATTAATGATGGTCTAAAACTTGACAACGCCTATGTTACTAACATCTTAAAATGTGCGCCCCCCGATGACAAGCCACTAAATAATGAACTTAATAATTGTTCTAAATATTTTAATATTGAAATTTCCAATTTAAAAAAATTAAAAGTGATCGTAACTTTAGGGAAAGTTGCTTTTGATAACTGCATTAAATTATATAAAAATAAGTACGAACAAAATAAAAAATATAATTTCAAACATGGTAAATCATATTTAATGCCTAATAATATTATCATAATATCTTCTTATCATCCTAGCCCTAGAAATGTTAATACAAAACTAGTTTCACCAAATATGATGGTTAATTTATTTAAGAAAGTTAAAAAAATTTCTAAAGTTTAATGCTGTCACAAAAATAAGGTTTAAAATTATTAAAAATAATCTCAGGTACTTTAACTGGTTTACTTTTATCATTAACAAATACCAAATGAACCTGCGCCTCAACCATAATATTATCATCTTTTGATATAAATTGATTCATAACGAATGATGTTTTGGTAACTGATTTTATAAAAGATCTTATATTTAAATTATCTTCCAGATACGCAGATTTTTTAAATTCAATGTTACAAGATTTAACAATAATAAATGCTCCAAATTTTTCTTTAATTTGTAAATTACTAAGACCAATAGTTGCCAAAGCCTCCGTTCTAGCTCTTTCAAGATATTTTAGATAATTTGCATAATAAACAATTCCACCAGCATCAGTGTCCTCATAATAGACTTTTACAGTATGGTAAAAATTTTCATGCATAAAAATAGTTTATCAAATTAAAATTTAACATAAACTTAGATATTATTTTGATGAAAAATAAATATTTTGGAAGTAACTAACTGTTTTTAATTTTGAATTATCAGTATCAGCCATTATTGCTACTCCATCTAATTCTTCAACATTTAAATTATGAAATTTTTTAAAATCCTCTTTTACATTTGCTTTTACTGTAACCCATTCGTTTAAACTTTCTTTGGTTGTAGCCAAAACATTATCTATAGATTTTTTTGTATATGGACTTGGAAAATTTTCTCCAACATCGTTATTACTTGAAAAAACATAATTTATTGCCCTATTTGACAAAGGTGTTGCTCCAGTTTTTTTTATGACAAAAATACGAGCTGCAAAATCATGACCTTTTTTTGTATTTTCTTTAATACCTTTCAAATCTGTCTCTACTTTCCATGTAATGTTAATTATTGGTGTTTTGTCTAAATTAATTTTTACTTTTTTACCTAAACCAGATGCTGAATTATCAGCAACTGCTTTTAAAAAGTTACCATTTTCGTCTAATCCAACAGAATAAAGTGTTTTATTATCAGCACCTCTTACTTTTCTTACTTCCAGTTTGCTAAGTTCAGACTCAGTAAATTCAAATATTTTTATATTCTCTGCTTTTGTAGGTATGCATAGAAGTAAAAAGGTTAAAGTTAGTGTATAAAATTTGGCCATAAAAAACTTATAGATTATTTTTTTTTAAATACAACTTTTGGACATTTTTTAAATATTCTTAAATCAATATTTAGTATTCAATAAAAAATATGAAAGCAATTTCTATTTTTATATTGTTAATATACTGGTCTATAATAATTTTTGCTCCATTTTTATCAAATGCTCACAAGGTGAATAATGATAATAGAATTAAAATAGTAAATCTTTCTTACAAAATTAGTACGTAGATCTACCACCACTGATATCAAATACTGCTGCAGTAGAAAACGAATTTTCCTTAGAACAAAGCCAGCATACTAATGATGTAAACTCATGAATTTCTAAAAATCTACCTCTTGGAACCTTTGATAACATGCGCTGTACGTGTTCTTTACTCATTTGATCTAAAATTCTTGTTTTGGCTCCTGCTGGAGTAACAGCATTAACTGCTATATTATAATCTGCCAATTCTTTGCCAAGGGACTTTGTTAGACCAATAGCTCCTGCTTTTCCAGAACTGTATGCACTAGCATTAGCATTTCCATCTTTACCAGCTACAGAGGCGACATTAACTATTCTGCCATAGTTATTCTTAATCATATTAGGCACTATTGCTTTACAACAATTAAAAGTACCCATTAAATTTATTTGAACAATCTTGTTCCATTCATGTACATTATATTCCCATAATGGCGCTGTAGGACCTGTTATACCTGCATTATTAATTAAGATATCAATATTTGTTTTTGAAGTTATTTGATTAATATTTTGCTCAATTTGAGAGTAATTAGAGACGTCAACTACATTGTAGCTCAAATTTTCATTGTTTACTTCGGCGGCTGCTGATTTAAGTAGATTTTTATCTATATCCCAAATAATAACTTTAGCACCAGAAACTAAAAATCGTTTTGCTATATCAAGTCCAAAACCTTGTCCACCTCCAGTTATAACAGCCGTTCTATTTTTAAAATCGAATTTGTTCATAAATTTATTTTTTTGCTAGTAAATAATATGTAACTGAGGAAATAATCAAACCTATAATCCATGCGTAAGATTGTAAAAACATCATATTCATATTCCAAATTGTCGAAGCTGAGAAAATAAAGCCTAAAGATACAGAGTACACTGCTTTGACATGCCATCCTTTTGAATAATAATAAATACTTTTATTTTCGGTTGAATAAAGATCTTTATTACTTAAATCTGCATTTTTAATTAAATAAAAGTCAATAATTACTACCCCAACTATTGGACCAAAAAAAGAGGCAAAGGTATCAATAAAAGATAAAATTCCTATTTGGCTCAATAATGTTAGCCAAAAAATCCCTACAATAAATCCAATTGCTGAAATTGTATAACTTGAACTTTTTAAAGTTAAATTATTTGGCATAAAATTTATAAGTGAATACTGAGAAGGAATAAAATTTGCTACTAAATTAGTCGAAATTGAAGCTATAATTATAAAAAAAAGTACCACAACTGTAATTTGCAAGTTGTCAAATTTGCCGATTATATCAGTTGGATTAGTAAATATTTGATTAATATCTTCAAACTTTTGACTCAAAAATATATCTGAGCCAACAACAATAAAAACTGCTGCAAAAGAGAAGACAACTAAATTTACAATTAAACTTAAATTTCCCTTTTTTAAGTTTTTTTCATCCTTAACATATCTTGAAAAGTCACCAAAACTAATAATGATAATTGAAAAATAAGCAAAAATTGTTCCCGCTACTGTAAGTAGTGGTGCTATGTTATTTTTATCTAAAAAATTACTTAAATCTAAAATATTAAAAAATGCTTTTGAGGTAATTTTTACATCACTCAAAAAAACAACAAAGAAAAAGAAAATCATTCCCACATAAACTGTAACTGCTGAAATATTGATCAACTTTTTATTAAACTGTATGCCTGTACTGAACATTAAAGTCTGAAAAGCAATAACAATTACAAATGATATCCAATCAATGATGTTTAATCCTAATAAAAAAGTTAGTAAAATTTCATTTTCTAAAAGAGATTTATCTATAGAAAAAATTAAAATCCGAATTAAATAACTAATAAGTTTTGATAAAAAATAGGTTTGAATACCGAACATAAATATTCCAACCAGACTTCTTATTAATCCAAAAAATTTTGCACCATTAAAACCTAAAGATGATCTTAAAAGTACCGCAAAAGGTAGGCCAAATTTTTGAGATGGTTTTCCAATTAAATTACAAAATAAATAGACTAAGAATGACCCCAAAACAGTACCAAAAAAAACAACAAAGGTATTTAAGCTATAAATAGTGTATAATGAGGCAATTAAAGAAAATCCAATAACACTTTGAACATTAACCCCCCAAAAACAAAAAAGATCTTTCCAATCCCAAGTTTTATAATTTGGATTAACTGTAACTAAATCCCAATTAGAGAGAGAGTATTTAACTTTTGGCTGATTCACTGACAATTATATTAAACAAATAATCTCTACTGTCCATATAGATAGGCTGGTAACCACAATGCAATTTTAGGAAATATAATAATTACAATTAATCCTATGACCTGAATAACCATAAATTGCATCATTCCGTAATAGATATCCTTTAAATCCCATTCAGGAACTACACCCTTCAAGAAATATGCCGAAAGGGCTACAGGAGGAGATAGCCAGGCGGTTTGTAAATTAACTGCTACTAGAATTGCAAACCATGTTAAATTAAATCCTAAAGCTTCAACCAAAGGTAATATTATTGGAATAATAATCATTACAATTGGTACCCATTCTAAAGGCCAACCTAAAAGAAAAATCATCACCATAATTAGCGCTAATATCAAATATTTATTCATCTCAAGACTTAACAAAAAGTCTGTTAGCAACATTGGTGTTCCTAATCTTGAAAATACTGCCCCAAAAAAATTTGAAGCTGCAACTAGAACCATAATCAATGCAGAAATTTCAAGGGTTTTAACTAAAGCACCTTGTAATTTTTTAAATGTTAGTTTTTTATATCCTAAAGCTAAAATCAACGAACCCATCGCACCGCATCCGGCTGCCTCTGTTGGTGTTGCAAATCCAAAAAGAATACTTCCAAGAGCTGCAAAAACTAATGCTGCAGGTGGGACTAAGCCTAAAAAGAATTCAATCCAAACAGCTTTCATACTAGTCGCTCTTAGCTCAGGTGGTAATACTGGTCCAAGGCTTGGATCTAACCAACATCTAATAGTAGTATAAGCAGCATAAAGAGTTGCAAGTAAGACTCCTGGAATAATTGCTGCCGCAAATAAATCTGTAACAGGTATTTCCATAATAGGGCCCATTACTACAAGCATAATACTAGGAGGAATTAATATACCCAAAGTTCCACCAGCAGTAATTGTACCTGCAGCTAATCTCACATTATAACCCGATCTATTCATTGATTTTGCTGCCATGATTCCAAGTATTGTAACGGATGCTCCAACAATTCCTGTTGCAGCTGCAAAAACTACAGAAACAAATAATACTGCGTAATACAACGAACCTCTCACCTTAGCTAGCATTAATTGGAAAGCTGAAAACAATCTTTCCATTAATCCAGCTTGTTCCATCATAATTCCCATAAAAACAAAGAGCGGAACTGCCGCCAAGGTTTGCTCGGTCATGACCATTGAAAACTGCAAAGTCATTAAATAAAATACCAATTTTCCGAAACCTAAATAACCAAATACAAATCCAAGAAAAATTAAAGTAAATGAAATTGGAAAACCAACAAAAATTGAGAAAAGCATTACTCCAATTAAGATAAAACCTAAAACTTCAGGAGCTATGAATTCAGATATCATCTATTCTTTACCTCCTGGCCAAACGCCTTTAGTTGCAGCCCAATAACTTTTAAATAATTCTGAAATACCCTGGATTATTAGAAAAACAATTCCAACCCACAATGAAGCTTTTATTGGCCACATATATGGCATCCATGCAGTGTCCATGCCCCGCTCACCCCGCATTATCGATTCTTGAACAAATCCAGTAGTCATATAAAGGAAAACTATTAATCCTGGAAAATAAAATAATAGATATAACCAAAAATCTATTCTCCCTTGAGTTTTTGTTTTAAAATTTCTATATAAAAAATCTGCTCTTATATGTACTCCTTTTGATAAAGCATAACCTGCTCCAAGCATGAATAGAGCACCATACATAAATCTACTCATGTCATAAGCCCACATTGTCGGAGCTGTAAAGAGTTTTCTTGCTAAAACTTCGTAAACCATAGCTAGTATTAATGGTATCGTAATCCAACAAACTACATTTCCAACCCATTTACTGAATAAGTCTATTTTAGTAATTGTAGAAGCCATCCATTTCGGCATATCACTTGGCATTTGACCTGAGCCATCTTGCCTTTCGGCTATCATTTCATCTGTAATATCTAATCTAGTTGGTTTGTCAGACATAAAATTTTTTAAAAAAAAACTAAAGCGGACTATTATATCCGCTTCAGTTATAATTTTTTTATCTAAATACTACTTTAAAGTAGCTGCGTGAGCCATTCCTAGCTTAGCATTAGACATTTGAGATCCAGACCAGAAAGGTACTGCAATATCAGCAAATGCTTTTTGAGAATCCCAAACTTTTTTAAAGAATGCATTCTTTGCAGCATTTGTTTCTAAACTTTTCTTTGCAGCAGCCATATATGCTGGGAAGTAGTCAGCTGGAGTGTCTTGTAATATAACACCATGCTTAGTAGTTAACTCAGCAAGAGCTTTTCCATTTTCATATATTCTGTAACTCATTGATTTTGATAAAGAAGCGTTTGCAGCAACTTCTAAAGCTTTCTTCTCGATTGCAGACATTTTTTTATATTTACTGCCTGTCATATAAAAGTCAGCGTTTACTACTACCTGGTGAAGACCTTGTAAGTAGTAATTTTTTAGAACTTTATGTAAACCAAAAACCATATCAGGCTTTGGACAACACCATTCAGCTGCATCAATTGTTCCTGCTTCTAAAGCTGGTAGAATATCTCCACCACCCATTGCAACAGAAGCTACTCCAATATCCTTATAAGTTTGTCCTGGAATTCCTGGAGGAGTTCTGAACTTATACTTTCTAAAGTCAGCCATGCTGTTAATGGGTTCTTTAAACCAACCTAAAGCTTCTGGGCCTACTGGTTGTAACATAAATCCTTTAATGTCTCTTCCCATCTCAGACCATAGTTGGTCATAAAGTTCTTTACCACCACCATATTGAAACCAAGATAAAAATGCGATGTTATCAATACCTACACCTGCACCTGCTACTGGCGAACCAAATAACATAGCAGCTGGGTGATCACCTGACCAATAGTGAGTCCATGCGAAACCACAATCGATTAGACCTTTGTCAACTGCATCTAAAGTTTCTTTAACACCAACTACTGCTCCTGCTGGCATAATTTCAAACTTAAGTGAACCCTGAGTTAGTTCAGAAACTGTGTCCGTGAAATCTTTTAACATTTTCACTTCATCAGCTTTTGCACTAATAACAGTTTGACACTTAAGAGTTTGTGCAGAATTTGCTCCTGTAACTGTCATGACAGTTAAAAGAAGAGTTCCTACAAATAATGATATGATTTTTTTCATATTTTTCCCTCTCGTTGTTTTTTTATAAAAAACTAGCCTCTCAAACTTTTAAAAGTATAACAAGGATAAATATCGAGTTATTGTGTCTTTTTTTGTTAAATTTGTTATTAAATAAAATATTTTAAATTATAAAGGTTCTAAGCGTGATGGACAATTTTGATTTTATAATTTTAGGTGCTGGATCTGCAGGATGTGTACTTGCTAATAGATTGTCAGAAAATCCCAATCACAAAGTGTTGCTTCTTGAAGCAGGAGGTAAGGATAACAATCCATGGATCCATATTCCAGTTGGATACTTTAAAACTATGCATAATCCCAATACTGATTGGTGTTATCGAACTGAACCTGATGAAAGTATGAATAATATTTCCATAAGATATCCAAGAGGAAAAACTTTAGGGGGAAGCTCTTCAATAAATGGATTGTTATATATTAGAGGACAGCACCGAGACTATGATCTTTGGAGACAATCTGGAAATACTGGCTGGGGCTGGGACGATGTTTTACCTTACTTTATAAAGTCTGAAAATCAAGAGAGAGGTAAAAGTCAATTTCATGGTGTTAATGGACCTTTATCAGTTTCAGATCAAAGAATACATCTTCCACTTTTAGATGAATTTCAAAATGCAGCAGAAGAATTTGGTATTCCAAAAACAAAGGATTTTAATACAGGTGACAATCATGGATGTGGTTATTTTCAAGTGACACAAAAAGATGGTTTCAGATGTAGTACTGCAGTTGGATATTTAAACCCTGTTAAACATAGAAAAAACTTAAAGATAATTACTAATGCGCATATTAAAAAAATAAATTTTGAAAATAAAATAGCTAAAGAAGTAGAGTTTTGGCTGGATAATGAAGTTAAAAAAGTTGAAGCTAACAAAGAAATAATTCTTTCCTCTGGTGCAATTGGTTCACCTCAAATTTTACAAGTATCTGGTATTGGAAATCATGAAAAATTAAAGAGTCTAGGCATTGAAACTATACAAAATATAAATGGGGTTGGGGAAAACTTACATGATCATTTAATGTTGAGACCGATCTACAAAATTAATGGCCTAAAATCACTTAACAAAAAAATAAATAGTTTGTTAGGAAATTTAATGATTGGATTAGAGTATATATTTAAAAGATCTGGTCCAATGACTATGGGAGCAAGTCAACTTTGTATGTTTGCAAAAAGTGATCCCTCATTAGAACTACCAGATTTACAATGGCACGTTCAACCAATGAGCATGGATACATTAGGAGCTACTAAAAATCATGATTTTCATGCATTTACTCCAACTGTTTCTAATATAAGACCTACAAGTAGAGGTCATGTTAGTATCGTAGATAAAGACACAAGAACTTATGCAAAAATAAAACAAAATTATTTATCAACTGATCATGATAGAATGGTGGCTGCTCGAGGTCTTAAATTAACTAGGAAAATTATATTAGAGTCTGAAACATTTAAAAAATATACACCTGAAGAGTATAGACCAGGAATAAATATTGATGATGATGAAGAGTTAGTTAAAGAAGCTTCTAATTATGCACAAACTATTTTTCATCCAGTTGGAACTTGCAAAATGGGTCAAGACGATATGGCTGTTGTTGATGAAAAATTAAGAGTTAAAGGAATTAAAAATCTTAGAGTGATTGATGCATCGATAATGCCTAATATAACCTCCGGTAATACTAATGCACCAACAATAATGATTGCAGAAAAAGGTGCAGATATGATACTAGAGCAATAAATGTTTGCAGAACTAATTTCTCCAGAACAGTTTGTTATTTTAGGTCAAATCATATTTATTGACCTAGTGCTTGCGGGCGACAATGCAATTATAATTGGAATGGTTGCATCAAAGTTTCCAGGTGAGCAAAGAAAAAAAATTATTTTTTGGGGAATTGGTGGAGCAGTTATTTTAAGAATAATATTAACACTGCTTACTGCTTATCTATTACAAATTACTGGCCTTAGATTAATTGGAGGATTATTACTACTTTATATAGTTTACAAGCTCTACGTTGACGTCATTAAAGGTTCAGAAGAAGAGAATGATATCAAAGTTGATAATTCTAACTTTTTAAAAGCTATTTGGACTATTCTGCTTGCAGATTTTACTATGAGCCTTGATAATGTATTGGGTGTAGCTGGTGCAGCTGGAGATCATTACACACTATTAATTTTTGGTTTGATTTTATCAATTGTTTTAATGGCTACAGCAGCAAGTTTAATATCCAAATGGATAAAAGAATATAAATGGATTGCTTGGGCTGGTTTAATTGCAATTCTAATTGTTGCAGTTGAGTTGATTTACACAGATATTAAAATATTATTCTTTTAATGTATTTACAAAAAATTAGTTTAAAAAATAGATATGCTCTTGTTACTGGAGCAGGTAAAGGTCTTGGTAGAGCTTGTGCATTAGCATTAGCTGAAGCTGGAGCAACAGTTATTGCTCTTAGTCGAACATCATCTGATTTAGATAAATTAGAAAAAGAAATAAAAAAAATAAAAGGTAAAATTATTAAGATTCATTGCGATGTAATGAATTATGAAAGTTTAAGAAAAAAAATAGAAAAAATAAAGATCATAGACGTACTGGTTAATAATGCTGGAACCAATATTCCTGAACCATTTGAAAAAATAAAGCAAAAAAGTATGAACTATTTGGTAGATTTAAATCTAAAAGCTGCATTTAATGTTGCTCAATTAGTAGTAAAAAAAATGCTTAAAAATAAAAAAAGGCCAGGATCAATAATCAATATTTCATCTCAATTAGGTCATGTTGGTATGAGTGGTCGAAATGTTTATAATATGACAAAATTTGGTATCGAAGGATTGACTAAAGGAATGGGTGTAGAACTAGCAAAGAAAAACATTAGAGTGAATTCAGTTGCACCAACATTTGTTGCAACACCAATGGTAAAAAAATTTTTTAAAAACAAAAAGTTTAAAAAACTTGCTTTAGGAAATATCCCTATGGGAAAAGTTGCGTCAGAAAGTGATGTGGCAACATCAGTTTGTTTCTTAGCATCTTCAGCTTCATCGATGATTACTGGAACATCAATAATAATAGATGGCGGATGGACTGCTCAATAATTTATAGATTTATTTTCGTATTATTAATTTTTTTGCCATCACAACTTCAAGCAATTGAATTTGAAGGAAAATTTCTACAAGGTTATTTTATTTTAGGCTCAACAAATCCTAGTGCTAAAATTCTAGTAGGTAAAAAAGAGGTTAAGGTATCAAAAGATGGTTTTTTTGTTTTTGGAATTGACAGAGATAGAAAATTTGATTTGACGTTTACTAAAATAATAAATGGTAAAAAAAATATAATTACAAAGAAAGTATTAAAAAGAAAATATAATATTCAAAGAATTGATGGACTTGAAGAAAGTAAAGTTACTCCACCTGAATCAGTTTATAAAAGAATTAAAAAAGAAAATAATGCAATCGGTGAAGCAAGAGCCATAAATTCTGATTTAAATTTCTTCAAAGATAAATTTATTATGCCAGTTGAAGGAATTATTAGTGGTGTATATGGTAGTCAAAGAATTTTAAATGGTAAACCAAAGTGGCCTCATTATGGTATTGATATAGCTGCTAAGCAAGGGACTATGATTAAATCATCTGGAGCTGGAATTGTCACAATGGCTGAAGACGATTTATATTATACAGGTGGCACTATCATAATGGATCATGGTCATGGAATATCAACAATATATTCTCACCTAGAAAATATTTTAGTTTCAGTTGGAGACAAAATTAATCAAGGAGATATTATAGGAACTGTCGGCTCAACAGGAAGGTCAACAGGGCCACATCTTGATTTTAGAATTAATTGGTTTCAAACAAGACTTGATCCAATGTCGGTATTGAAATAAAAAAGTTGCATGAACAAAAATTTAAAAAATAGAATAGCAGATAGACTTGTAAACGCATTTTTAAAAAATAAGATAATCTCACCACTACCTAAAAAACTCACAAAAAAGCTAACTGATGCTGATGAGTTTAGAAAATTATGTGAAAGTAAAATTAAAGATCCTATTATTGGGTTTAAAGCTGGTGGTACAGGAATTCCTGTAATGAAAAAATTAAAAGAAAAAGAACCATTTTATGCATCTATATATAAAAGAAATTTTCTAAAAAGTGGAAAAAAGGTCAAAATTACTCCTTTATGAATATTTTTCCTTATTTTGTTATTGGTTTTATAGGAATGATTGTTGTCAGAAATATTGGAGACCAGGTTTTTTACAACTGAAAATAACAGTTATTTTCTCTGGACTAACTTAATTGGATATCTAAAAAACTTTAGCTACGGTATTTTTAACTATGGCTATGGCTGCAGTGGGTATTTCAATTAATTTAAGTGAATTAAGATCAATGGGTTATAAACCTTTTATTGTTGGTTTAATCGCAGCTATTACTGTTGGTTTTATAAGTCTTATATATATAGAAACTTTAATTAAATTTATTTAGTAAACTTTTAACTTAAGATTTAACCAATATTTTATTCTTAAAGTTTGACACAAAGCGTCTAATAAAAGCTGCTGCAACTCCTAGAAAAACAGCAAACAAAATTGAAAATAATCCATAAAAGAATGGCATATCTTTTGAAAATTCTAAAATAAATGTTGAGAAAAAGTTTAAATCTGAATTTAATACACTAGTTATTTCTGTTTGAATTTGCTCTACAAAAAAAAGTGTCGTATGCAATAGCAATACCAACAACTAATAATAAGATTGCTAGTAATGCTCTTAAACCAGAACTATCAATTTTTTCACCAAGTTTTTGTCCTAATTGAACACCTATTATTGATCCAATAACTAACATAAGAACTAACATTAAATCTATTGAACCATAGTTAAATGAGTGCAAAAAAGTAACAATAACGCTCACAAAAATAGTTACAAATAAAGAAGTTCCTGGAACTAATCTTGTTGGCATTTTAATAATATAAATCATCGCAGGTACCAAAATAAAAGCACCTCCTATTCCCATAATTGCTGCAATAAATCCTACCAATAAACCAATTAAAATTGGTGTAAATATACTTTCATATAATTTTGATTTTGGAAATCTCATTCGTAATGGAAGACCATGTATCCAATAGTGAACATGTAACTTTTTTTTAACTACAAGATTTCTTTTTTCTCTATCTATTTCTCTAAGACTTTCTACTAACATGAGGGTACCAATAATTGCCAATATATACATATAGGCTAAAGAAATGACTGTATCTATTTTTCCTATACCTTTAAAATATGTAAAAGTATAAATTCCTAAAGCAGTTCCAATAGTGCCACCTATTACAATCATAAAACCCATTTTATAATCTAGTGTATTTTTTAAATAATGAGTTGTAGATCCTGATACTGATGTAGCTAAAATATTATTGGCTTCATTTGCAACTGCATATGCAGGGGGTACACCTAAAAAAATTAGAAAAGGTGTCATTAAAAAACCACCACCTACACCAAACAATCCAGAAAGAACTCCAACTATTGCACTTAGCAAAAGTATTTCGATAGGATTAACAAAGACTTGAGCTATG
This sequence comes from uncultured Pelagibacteraceae bacterium, assembly GCA_902515485.1. Lineage (GTDB taxonomy): Bacteria > Pseudomonadota > Alphaproteobacteria > Pelagibacterales > Pelagibacteraceae > Pelagibacter. The sequence goes on from CABXUR010000011.1 coordinate 24,524, forward strand.
GGTAAAAATACTTCCATAAAAATTTAAAAGTTGTTAAAAAACAACTTAGTTAAATGTGATAAAAGTTCCAACTAAAATAACACCCCAATAAGCAGCTAGGCTCAAAATTATACCAGTTTTGATAAAAGTTGCTTTTAAGTTTAGGAGTTTGTTTATGATTTTTACGTTAGAAAGTTGCATCTAATCCGTCATTACACCCATAACGTTATTTGTCAAACAATTATTTTACAATTTGATTATTTATTTTTATTTAGTAAATGGTTGCTCCAAAGACTTTAACCAGATCATCTTCAACTCCAAGAACTAGTCTGCCAAGAAATTCTCCTGAAATTTCTTTGTTGGTTTGTTTGATTAAAACAGTGACATGAATTCCTCTTCTAAGGCAACCAAATGGCTCAAATGTTTCTTTTAAATTAGTGATTATTTTATTATTAGCCCACTGCTTTCCAAGCTCTACTTCATTGGCTCCAAATAACATTTGTGTTGAAAAATCTTTAGTAAATCCACCATAATCCTTCAAATTAGATGATCTAACCAAATTATCCCAAATGGGCTTGGCTAGCTCATATATCTCATCATCGTTTTTTGATAAAATATCCATAAGTTAAATTAAGAATTTACTAAGAGGCTTTTTTCTTCTCATTCTCATCCACGATATGGTAGACGGGAACTTTCTCCATACTAAATTTGCCTGTTTTAGGATCTCTTCTAGAAACTGTTAAACAATGCCAATTATCATCATCTAGTTTCATGTGATCT
>CABXUR010000012.1 GCA_902515485.1 uncultured Pelagibacteraceae bacterium
AGAACTTTGTATTTTTTTTCAATTTTTATATTTGATTTTTTATTATCTTTATAAATATCCTTAAATTTAGGAATATAAACATAATCTAATTTTTTAATTTTTTTTAAAATAGTTAAATCATTCTTAGTATTTGAAGGATAAGATTTTAAATCTTTTATGCTATTAAACTGTTTCGGATTAACAAATATACTCACTATAGTTTTTTTGTTTAATTTAATGGATTTATTAATTAGCGAAATATGACCTTCATGAATTCCACCCATAGTAGGAACAAACCCAATATCACTAAAAGGCCTTAATGTTTTGCTTAATGTTTGATTGTTTAATAAAATTTTCATTTGTATTAAAATATTTAATAAGTAAAACATTTAAATGATTAAACAAGCTATTATTCCTCTAGCTGGACTTGGCACTAGGTTGCTTCCTTTAACTAGTGTATTTGCAAAAGAACTTCTGCCTATTAATGGAAAACCTGGGCTAGAATATATAATAAATGAATGCATCGATGCAGGTATCAAGCAAATAATATTCATTATTTCAAAAAGAAAGATGATGATTAAAAAATATTTTTATAATGATAAATTTTATAAAGATTTGATTAAAAAAAAAAATGATCCAAAAATAATAAATGAATATAAAAAGATTTTGAAATATAGAAAAATGATAAAATTTGTATACCAAAATAAGCCAAAAGGAACAGGTGATGCAGTCCTTAAAACTAAAAAATATATTAAAGATAAATATTTCTTAATGTTGTTACCTGATGATCTTATAATTAAAAAAAACTGCTCTAAATCCATGATTCAAACTCATAAAAAATTTAAATCCTCAGTAATGGCAAGTATGAACGTTAATAAGAAAACTGTTTCAAGATGGGGAATTTATGAAATTAATAAAAAATTAAATATAACAGACTATTCGATTAAAGGTGTTATTGAAAAACCCAAAATAAAAGATGCACCTTCCAACAAAGCTGTTATAGGAAGATATATATTACCCAAAAAAATCTTTGCTAAATTGAAAAATTTGAAACCTAGCAAAGGAGGTGAAATACACATTACAGATGCAATTCAGTTATTAATTAATGATAAGGAAAAATTTATAGCTCATAATTTTGCTGGAAAATATTTAGATTGTGGAACAATGGATGGATATATTAACTCATCGAAGGCGATTGCAAAATTATGAAACTCTGCATGATAGGTACAGGCTATGTTGGTCTTGTTAGCGGTGTATGTTTTTCTGACTTAGGAAATACAGTTTATTGTGTTGATAATGATAAAAAAAAAGTTGATTTATTAAATAACGGTATGGTTCCTATTTATGAACCTGGTTTAGAAGAAATTTTAAAAAAAAATTTTAAGCAAAAGAGATTAATTTTTACTTCAGATTTAAAAAAAGCTGTTAAAAATTCTGATATTATTTTTATTTGTGTTGGTACTCCTACAAAAAAAAATAGCAATTCTGCTGATTTAAAATATGTATTTAAAGTAGCTAACGAATTAAAAAAAGTAATAACAAAATATAAAATTATAATTACAAAATCTACAGTACCAGTTACCACTGGAGATAAGATTGAAAAGATTTTAATTAGATTAAAAAATAAAAAGTTAGTTGATGTTGTATCTAATCCAGAATTTTTAAGAGAGGGTGAAGCTATTAGAGACTTTTCTTATCCTGATAGAGTAATAATTGGCACAGAAAGTAAAAAAGCTAATAGAATTTTAAAATCACTTTATTCACCTATAATAAAAAAGAATAGTAGATATTTTAACACTTCTAGAAGAGGCGCTGAGTTAATCAAATATGCCTCTAATGCCTTTTTAGCTACAAAAATTTCATTCATTAATGAATTAGCTAATTTGTCGGAAAAGGCTGGTGTTGATATTAAAGATATTTCTTCGGGGATGGGCTCTGATCAGCGTATTGGAGAAAGATTTTTAAGAGCTGGTCCAGCTTATGGTGGGTCTTGCTTCCCAAAAGATACTCGAGCTTTAATTGATACTGCTAAGAAATTTAAAACTGACTTATCTATTGTTAATAGTGTTGTCACATCTAACGAAAAAAGAAAAGTACTTCTTACAAAAAAACTTGAAAAAATTTTTAAAAACAAACTTAAGAATAAAGTTGTAACTTTTTTAGGTGTTACTTTTAAACCAAATACAGATGATATGCGTGAGGCTTCCAGCATTCCAATGATTAAATATCTAAATAAAAAAGATGCTAAAATTAAATATTACGATCCATCAGGAGAAAAAAATGAATTTAAAAAACTAAAGAATGTTAGATATTGTACTAATATTTCCTCTGCATGTCTAAAAAGTGATTTAATTGTTTTGCATACAGAATGGAATGATTTTAGATTTTTAGATTTCAAAAAACTCATAAAAAAAGATAATTTTAAAATTTTTGATATGAGAAATATATATTCTCCAGCAAAAATGAAGAATCAGAAAATTAATTACTTTTCAATTGGAAGATAAATATTAATTTAATTCAAAAATAGCATCAATCTCAACTGATACACCTAACGGAAGACTGTTAGTACTTACAGCTGCTCTAGTATGAATTCCTGCTTCACCAAATATCGAAGTTATTAAGTCTGATGCCCCATTAATCACTTTTGGTTGCTCAGTAAAATCATCTGTTGAATTAACAAATCCAGTTAGCTTAATACATGATTTAACTTTAGATAAATCACCTTCACATGCTTTTTTAACTTGAGCAACAATACTTAACCCGCATCTTTCTGCAGCTTTATAGGCTTCTTCTGTAGTAAGATCTTTACCAACTTTTCCTTTAATTAATTCTCCATTTGAAGTCATTGAAATTTGTCCAGAAACATAAAGTAATTTACCAGAAACTTTTGTAGCTACATAAGAGCCAACAGGAGCTTTTGCTTCTGGTAGTTCTATTTTCAGTTCTTTAATTTTTTCCTCAAAACTCATTTATTAATCCTTTTTTTAAATTTATCAGTCATTTTATTTTTTGTTTCGCTTAATTTTATTTTTATCTTTTTTGTTTTATTTGACGTATTTTTCTTTAAATCAGACGCTTTTTCAAAAGTTTTTTTCTTAATATTAAGAGTACTACATTTTATGAATTCCTTTGAAAGTTTTTTCATTCCTGCACATTTATTTTCTTCTGATTTTACTGGAATAGTGAAGAAATATAGGATGAAAAATATAGAACTTAAAATTTTCATTTCTTTTTCTTTTTTTTATTTTTTTTGTTCTTATCGTATTCTTTTCTTTTTTCTATAAGGATCAAGGCTTCTTCCATTGTAAGTTCTGTAGGATCTTTTTCTTCAGGTATAGTGGCATTTAAGGACTTATATTTTATATAGGGCCCATATTGACCCTTCATTACTCTTACTGGTTTTTTATCCTCTGGATGTTCTCCTAAATCCTTAATAATTGAGGCAGATATTCTTCCAGGTTTTGCTTCAGCTATTAATGTTATTGCTCTATTTAATCCTATTGAGAATATTTCTTCAATATTTTCTAATCTTGCAGATTTATTTTCACATTTTAAATAGGGTCCAAATCTTCCAGTATTTAAAAAAATCTCTTTTTGATTGTCAGGATTTATGCCAAGTGATTTTGGTAAAGAGCATAAAAATTGAGCTTTATTAAGATCAATATATTCAAGATCTAAACCTTTGGGTACCGAAACATTCTTTAATAGTTCATTAACATCTTTAAGTTTTTTAACTTTCTTTTTCTTTTTAGTGGCTTTTTCTTCAGTTAATTCTTCTAATATTTTTTCGTATTGTAAATAAGGTCCAAATCTTCCATTTTTTAGAAAAATATCATTTCCATTTTTGTGTTTGCCTATAAATTTTGGTTCTGCAAGTTGAGCTTGTGCTGCAGCTTTTGCTTTAGAAAGTGGTCTAGTAAACTTGCATTCAGGATAGTTTGAGCACCCTATAAAAGCACCACCTCTAAAGCTATTTTTCAAACTCAAAGATCCTGTTTCACATAATTGACATTTTCTTACAATTTTTCCATTTGCATCTTTATCAAATATTAATGTTCCTAGACTGTCATTTAATAAATCTAAAACCTCTCTGGTTCTTTTCTCTTTCACCTCTGAAACATTGTTATTAAAATCCTTCCAAAACATCTCTAGAACTTTTATCCAGCTTTCTTTACCTGTTGTTATTTCATCTAATTGATCCTCTAATCCTGCAGTAAAATTATAATCAACATATTTAGAAAATAATTTTTCTAAAAAAGCAGATATTAGTTTTCCTCGGTCAGTTGGAAAAAACCTTTTATTTAGTATTTCTGCATATCCACGATTTGCAATAGTTGATATGATACTTGCGTAAGTAGAGGGTCGACCTATTCCGAGTTCTTCTAATTTTTTTACAATACTTGCTTCAGAATATCTTGGAGGTGGCTGTGTAAAGTGCTGTTCATCTATAAGTGACTCAATATTAATTGGTCCTTTTTTCATTTCTGGCAGGATTGTTTCATCCTCATCTTTACTTAGACTTGGAAATACTTTCAAATAACCATCAAATTTTAGCACAGAACCACTAGACTTACATATTGTTTTATTATCTGTAGAAGTTATTGTAATTGTATTCCTATCAAATTTTGCTGTTTCCATTTGTGAAGATAAAGCTCTAGTCCAGATTAAATTGTAGAGTTTTAGTTGATCTGTACTTAAATATTTTTTAACAGAATCTGGTGACCGAGTTATATCTGTAGGTCTTATTGCTTCGTGAGCTTCCTGGGCATTTTTAGCTTTTTTGCCTGAATAATTTAGAGGGTTTTCGGGAAGATATTCTTTTCCATATTGATTTATAATAAAATCTCTAAAATCAGAAACAGCATCTTTTGAAAGATTAGTTCCATCAGTTCTCATATAAGTAATTAAACCTATTGTCTCTCCATCAATTTCAATACCTTGATATAATCTTTGAGCAATTTGCATTGTTCTAGATGCGCCAAAACCTAATCTGCTTGATGCTACCTGTTGTAAAGTTGAAGTCGTAAATGGACCAGATGGATTTCTGCTAATAATTTTTGAAGAAATATCACTTATATCAAACTTTTGATCTTTAATGTTTTCTATTGTCTTATTAATTTCATTTTTATTTTTAAAAGAAAATTTTTCTATTTTATTTCCATTTAATTGAGAAATACTTGCGGTAATTAAATTATTTTTTTCATCTTGAAAATTAACACTTAATGTCCAAAATTCCTCTGGATTAAAAGATTCAATTTCATGTTCTCTCTCTGTAATAAGTTTTAAAGCCACAGATTGTACTCTACCAGCTGATTTTGATCCTGGTAATTTTGTCCATAGAATAGGGGAGATGTTAAAGCCAACTAAATAATCAAGAGCTCTTCTCGCCATATAAGCATCGACTAACAAAGGCTCAATTTGTCTAGGGTTATCAATACCATGTGTGACTGCTTTTTTTGTGATTTCATTAAAGACCACTCTTTCAACTGTTTTATCTTTTAAAAGCTTTTTTTCTCTTAAGTACTCTTTTACATGCCAAGCTATTGCTTCTCCTTCACGATCTGGGTCTGTTGCTAAAATAATTTTAGATGAATCTTTTGCAGCATCTGTAATTTCTTTTAAATATTTTTTTGAAAAACTATCAACTTCCCATTCCATTTTAAAATTCTGATCAGGATCAACGGATCCATTTTTTGATGGTAAATCTCTTATATGCCCATAACTTGCTAAAACAGTGTAGTTATCACCTAAATATTTATTTATTGTTTTGGCTTTTGCAGGACTCTCAACTATGACTAGATTCATTATTTTATCAAACTACTTAAAAGTCTTTGATAGTCAAATTAATAAATTTTAGTCTTATTTTCATCTTTATTTTTAAGTCGTTTAATATTTTCTCTATGAGTGTAAAAGATCAAAATGAACATTATTCCAAAAAAAATAACATCTGTTAACTGGCCAGCAATAATCAAGTAAATTGGAATTGATAAAGAACCAATTATTGATGACAAAGAGGAGTATTTAAATATCAAAAATATTATTCCCCAACTTAAAACAAAGATAATTCCTAATATTATATTTATTGAAAATAAAATTCCTACGTATGTTGCAACACCTTTGCCTCCTTTGAATTTAAGCCATATAGGAAACACATGTCCTAAAAAGGCACATAATGATACAATATATATAAGCTCTGGATAATTTATTTTGACATAAATAACTGGAATTACTGCTTTGGCTATATCTAAGATTAATGTGGAATAGCCGATTAATTTATTACCTGTTCTTAAAACATTAGTAGCTCCAATATTACCAGATCCAATTTCTCTAATATCTTGCTTTAAAAAAATTTTTGTTAAAATATATCCAAATGGTATTGATCCCATTAGATATGAAACTATTCCAACAATTAAATATTCCATTGCTATATCTTAAATAATTCCTTACCTTTTACAAAGGTATTAGTAACTTTACCCTGCAATTTCTTGTCCTCTATTGAAGTGTTTTTTGATTTTGAAATTAAATTTTCTTTTTTTACAATCCATGGTTTATCTAAATCTATAATGCAAAAATCTGCATCATTTCCTATCGCAAGATTTCCTTTATTTATTCTAAGAATTTTTGCAGGATTTGATGTTAATGCTTGAATTATGGTTTCAAGTTTGACTGAACCATTATGGTATAATTCTAGACTTAAGGATAATAATGTTTCAATTCCAGATGCTCCAGTCGCAGCTTGTGAAAAAGTTAATCTTTTCGACTCTTCATCTTCAGGTTTATGATCTGAGACAATTACATCAATCGTTTTGTCTTTTAACCCTTGAACTAATGCTTCTCTATCTTCCTCTTTTCTAAGTGGTGGTGATAATTTTAAGAAGGTTTTAAAATCGCCAATATCATTCTCATTTAATGAAAGATTATTTACTGATACTCCACAAGTAAATTTAATATCATTTTTTCTCTCTTTAATTACTTCAACTGATTTTGCTGATGAAAGTTGAGAAATGTGATATCTACATTTATTTTTTTCGAGTAACGTTAAATCTCTTTCAATTATTATTCTTTCTGCAATATCTGGTATACTTGATAACCCAAGTTTTGTTGCAATTATTCCAGAATTAATCATTCCATTTTTAGAAAGATGATAATCTTCTGCATGTTGCATAATTAAACAATCCAAATCTTTTGCAGAATTCATTATTCTAGACATTAAGCTCGTATTTTGGATTGTTTTGACACCATCAGTGAAAGCTACTATTCCTTTTTTCGCTAATAATCCAAATTCTGTCATGTTGGTCCCTTCGATATTTTGTGTAAGCGATGCACAAGGGAATATATTTATTTTAGATTTATCTCTACCTCTTCTTTTTAAGAAATCTACAATTGAAACATTATCTATTATTGGATTCGTATTTGGCATTGTTACAACTGATGTAACTCCTCCTGATAAAGCTGCATTGCTTAGAGTTCTAAAATTTTCTTTATACTCATACCCTGGCTCACCCACAAAAACTCTCATATCAACGATACCAGGAATTAAATATTTTCCTTTTAAATCAATAGGTTTTTCTCTGGTGGGTAAATTGTTTACATTTACTTTTTTGCCAATAGCTTCAATTTTACCATCTTCACTAACAATTAAACCTCCATTTTCATTAATGGAATTATGAGGATCTATAATATTTCCATTTATAAAATATTGTTTTTTCATTTATTCACAAAATATTTTTAAACATGCCATTCTAACAGCCACACCTAATTCAACTTGTTCTTTAATTACACTTTTATTTATATCGTCAGCTAATCTTGTATCAATTTCAATCCCTCTGTTCATTGGACCAGGATGCATTATAATTGCATCTTGTTTAGCATGATCTAGCTTGTCTGGTGTTAAGCCATAATATTCATAGTATTCTCGATTTGATGATAAAAATGAACTGGTCATTCTTTCATTTTGAAGTCTTAACATCATCACAATATCACAATCCTTTAATCCTTTTTTCATATCAGTAAAAGTATTTACACCAAATTTTTCTATTTCTTTTGGCATAAGATTTGATGGTGCTACAATATTTACCTCAGCACCTAACATAGTTAATAAATAAATATTAGATCTAGCTACTCTTGAATGAAGAATATCTCCACAAATTGCAATTCTTAACCCCTGAATTTTATTTTTTCTATTAATTATTGTTAAAGCATCTAGTAATGCTTGAGTAGGGTGTTCTCGTCTTCCATCTCCTGCGTTTAATACCGCACAATTTACTTTTTGGGATAAAAGATTACATGCTCCTGAGTCTTGGTGTCTTATAACAATTATATCTGGGTGCATTGCATTTAAAGTCATTGCTGTATCAATTAAGGTCTCACCTTTTTTAATTGCTGAATTTCCCATGTTCATAGACATTACGTCTGCACCCAATCTTTTTCCTGCCAATTCAAATGAACTTTGTGTTCTAGTCGAAGGTTCAAAAAAAAGATTAATTTGTGTTTTTCCGTTTAAAACATTTAATCTTTTATTTTTACTTTGATTAAGTTTTATGAATTTCTGAGATTCATCTAAAATCAAATTAACGTCATCAATTGATAAATCTTGGATACCCAACAAATGTTTTTGAGAAATTTTAATAGCTTTGTTTGATTTAGTTGCCATTAAAATTTACTCTATAGTCATAAAGTAGCTTTATAGCAAGCATTAATTATTTAAAAAATCTATTGCTCCTTGAAGTATGAAAGCAGCTGCGTTTTGATCAATATTTTTTTCCCTTTTACTTACATTTACATCTAGTTGACTAGACAAATTAAATGCTCCAACAGTAGAAAGTCTTTCGTCCCAAAGGCAAACATCAATATCGACTGCCTTATCTATGTTGTTAGAAACATCATTTACTGATTGTGAAGATCTGCCTATTGTTCCATCCATATTGATAGGATTACCTATGATAATTCCTTTGATATTGTATTCTTTGATAAGTTTTTTTAGTTCACCTATCAATTCATTAGTATTAGTTTTATTTATAGTTTTAAAAGGTATGGCTATAGATTGCTTTTCGTCACTAATTGATACACCAATTCTTTTTGAGCCAAGGTCTAATCCAATTAATCTAGAAGTTTCAGACTGTTTTTTTTTAAAATCTTCTATAGTGATCATATTGTATATTTTTAACTTAAGTGATAGTTTCCGACATATCTAAATACCATATGACCATTGATCTTAAAACCATAAAACATATCTCAAAATTATCAAGAATTTCTGTTGATGAACAAAAAGCAGAAAAACTTGCTGGTGATTTAAACTCAATATTTGAATTTATTGAAAAATTAAATGAATTAAAAACAGATAATGTTGAGCCACTGACATCAGTTGCTGAAACAACATTAAAATTTAGATCTGATGAGATTAAAAGTGAAAATATAAGAGAACAAATTATAAAAAATTCACCCGAAGACAATCAAGATTTTTTTGTAGTTCCAAAGGTAGTTGAATAATGTCAAACATAACCACTCAAACATTAACATCTTTAGTACATAATATTAAAAATAAAGAATTATCTTCAGAGGAAGTTACCAAAGCATTTATAGACCGTTCAGAAAAATCAAAAGAATTAAATTCTTATATTTCCGAGGATTTTTCTAATGCAATTGATAAAGCTAAAAGATTTGATCAAAATCCTAATTTTGATTTAAAATTACCAGGTATACCTATGGCTGTTAAAGATCTATTTTGCACTGAAAATGTTAGAACCACCGCAGGTAGTAAAATTTTAGAAAATTTTGTTCCGACATATGAGTCGACTGTGACACAAAATATATGGAATGAAGGTGCTATTTTGCTTGGTAAATTAAATTGTGATGAATTTGCGATGGGATCATCAAATGAAACAAGTTATTATGGTAATGTTCAAAATCCTATTGATAAAGGATTAGTACCAGGTGGTTCATCTGGTGGTTCATCAGCAGCTGTATCAGGTCAACTAACCCCTATTACAATTGGAACTGATACAGGTGGATCTATTAGACAACCAGCATCATTTACTGGAACTGTAGGTTTAAAACCAACTTATGGAAGTTGCTCAAGATATGGTATCGTTGCTTTTGCGTCATCTTTGGATCAAGCAGGGCCTATGGCTCAAAATGTTAAGGATTGTGCATTGTTACAAGAAGTTATCAGCACTTATGATAAAAAAGACTCTACATCAATAGACTTTAAAAGAAATCAATATAGCAAAGAATTAAACAAAGATATTAAAGGAAAAAAATAGGCATTCCTAAAGAATACAGAGTAGATGGTATGCCAAAGGAAATAGAAGATTTATGGCAAAAAGGAATTCAATACGCAAAAGATTGTGGAGCTGAAATAATAGATATTTCTCTACCTAATACTAGTTATGCTTTGCCTACATATTATATAGTAGCTCCTGCTGAAGCTTCATCAAATTTAGCAAGATATGATGGTGTAAAGTATGGCTTTAGAGCTAAGGGCGAAAATTTAATTGATATGTATGAAAAAACTAGATCCGAAGGTTTTGGTGCTGAAGTTCAAAGAAGAATAATGATTGGAACTTATGTTTTATCATCAGGATATTATGATGCTTATTATTTAAAAGCTCAAAAAGTTAGAAATCTAATTAAAAATGATTTTGATGAAGCGTATAAACAAGTAGATGCAATCTTAACTCCATCAACACCTAGCTCAGCTTTTAAAATAGGTGAAAAAAAAGATGATCCAGTTTCAATGTATCTAAATGATATATTTACAGTTCCGGTAAATCTAGCTGGATTACCAGCAATATCTATTCCTGCAGGTCATGACGCAGCAGGTTATCCACTTGGATTACAAATTATTGGAAAAGCTTTTAAAGAGCAAGAAATATTAGATGTTGCCTATGCAATGGAAGAAAAAATTAGTTTTAAAAATAAGATTAATGATTGGTGGATTAAATAATGACCAAAGATAAATCTGAATATTTGATTGAAAGATATGATAATGTTTATGAGGTCGTTATTGGTTTAGAAGTTCATGCACAAGTAACTTCTAATTCAAAGTTATTTTCATCATCATCTACTAAATTTGGTGCAGAGCCTAATACACAAGTTAGTTTAGTTGATGCTGCATTCCCTGGAATGTTACCTGTGATTAATGAATTTTGTGTCAAACAAGCAATTAAAACTGGAATTGGGTTAAGAGCTCAAATTAACAAAAGATCAGTATTTGATAGAAAAAATTATTTTTATGCAGATCTACCTCAAGGTTATCAAATATCCCAATTTAAGTATCCAATCGTAGGTGAGGGTAAAGTTGTACTAGATATGCCCAATGGACAAAAAGAAGTTGGTATAGAAAGACTTCATTTAGAACAAGATGCTGGAAAAAGTATTCATGATATTGATCCTCAAAATACATTAGTTGATTTAAATAGATCAGGTGTAGCTTTAATGGAAATAGTCAGTAAACCTGATTTGAGATCACCCGATGAAGTTAGTGCATATATAAAAAAACTCAGATCTATAATGAGATATTTAGGTACATGCGATGGTAACATGCAAGAAGGCTCTTTAAGAGCAGATGTGAACGTTTCTGTAAGATTAAAAGACTCTAAAGATCTTGGAACACGTTGTGAGATTAAAAATGTTAATTCTATTAAGTTCATGCAAATGGCAATTGATTATGAAGCTAATAGACAAGTTGATTTAATTGAAGAGGGTAAATCAATTGATCAAGAAACTAGATTATTTGATACTAAAAAAAATGAAACAAGATCAATGAGATCAAAAGAAGATGCTCATGATTATAGATATTTTCCAGATCCAGATTTATTACCTCTAGAGGTTACGGATGAGTTTATTAATGAATTAAAATCAACAATTCCCGAATTACCGGATGATAAGAAAAAAAGATTTATTGATGAATTCAAAATTTCTCCTTATGAGGCAACAATATTAGTTTCTGATATTGATACTGCTAAATATTTTGAAGAAGTCGTAGCTAAGATGGGTAAAAACCAAGACATCAAATTAGCCGTAAATTGGATAACAGGGGAGTTATTCGCAGTTTTAAACAATAAAAATCTTGAGATTTCTCAAAGCCCCATAAGTGCAAAAAATTTAGCAAAGCTAGTTAATTTAATTAAAAATGGAACGATTTCAGGAAAAATTGCTAAGACAATATTTGAGTTGATGATGGATGGAGATAAAGATCCACAAATAATTGTTGAAGAAAAAGGATTAAAACAAGAAAGTGACCCTAAAGCTCTGGAAGCTTTAATAGATAAAATTATCGACGATAATAGGGAGAAAGCCATTGAATATAAAAATGGAAAAGAAAAACTATTTGGCTTCTTTGTAGGTCAAGCAATGAAAATTTCAGGCGGAAAAGCAAACCCTCAATTAATAAATGAGATATTAAAGAAAAAGCTTTAATAAGATGGGTGCAAACCTAGAAATAACAAAAAAATTACAAAATTATATCAATGATTTTGGTTTAAAATTTCACCCAGTTCAACAAGAAATAATTGATTACAATAATACACTAGGTGATATCAAGAGGATGCAAGTTGATCCTTCTCAATGCCATTTTCTTCATTTAATTATAAAAATCTCAAATATTAAAAGTGTTCTTGAGATTGGAACATTTACTGGACTAAGCACGCTAACAATTTCACTCGCATTACCAGATAATGGAAGTCTGATAGCACTTGATAAAAATGAGGAAACTAACAAGGTTGCATTAAATTTTTTTAAAAAAGCAAATCAAGATCACAAAATAAAAACAATAGTAAAGCCTGCTCTTAATAGTTTGGATGAATTAAAGAATAATAAATTTGATATGGTTTTTATCGATGCAGATAAAATGAATTATAAAGAATATTATGAAAGATCTTTAGAGCGAGTCAATAAAGGTGGATTAATAATTATTGATAATGTGTTGTGGCATGGTGAAGTTGTTGATGAAGATAACCTTGATAAATACACTGTTAATATTAGAGAATTTAATACCTATGTTTCTAAGGATAAAAGAGTCGAGCAAATTATATTACCTTTAGGGGATGGGATGACTGTCTGTAGAGTTTTATAATGTTTGAAGTATTAGGATTTTATAAATTTGTAAAAATAAAATCATTAAAAAAAAATAAAGTTTTACTACAAGATTTTTTAATAAATAAAAAAATTAGAGGAACTATTATTATTGCTAACGAAGGTATTAATGGAACTATATCTGGAAAAGTAAAAGATATTAAAAGTATTATTAATAGATTAAAAAAAATGTTTTCTTTTAAAGAATTTGATAACAGCAATAACTCTAAAAGTTCATTTCAGCCATTTCATAAGCCTAAAGTTAAAATTAAAAAAGAAATTGTCCCAATGAATTTGATTTTAAAATCTAAGGAAAGAAATTTAAGAACACATTTAAATCCCAATGAATGGAATAAATTAATCAAAAAAAAAGATACTCATATAATAGATACAAGAAAACCTTTTGAATATGGTGTAGGAACATTTAAAAATTCAGTAAATCCTAATGTTAAAAATTTTAGAGATTTTCCAAAATATTTAAATAAATTAGAAAAAGACAAACCTGTCGCTATGTTTTGCACTGGTGGTATTCGATGTGAAAAAACATCTGTGTATTTAAAGAAAAAGGGTTTTAAAAATATCTATCAATTAAATGGTGGTATTTTAAATTATCTTAAAAAGATCAAAAAAAAAGATAGTATGTGGACAGGTGAGTGCTTTGTTTTTGATAACAGAATTAGTCTTAAACACGGTCTTAAAGTTGGAAGTTATTATATGTGTAGTGGATGCAGAAAACCAGTTAACTCTAAAGATAAAAAATCTAAAAAATATGAGGAGGGTGTTTCATGTCCAAATTGTCACGATAATTTGACAGAAATTCAAAAAGAACGATTTAGAATGAGACAAAAACAAATAAATCTTGCTAAAAAGACTGGATCAAAGCATATATTTCAAAAAGAATTTAAATAGAAATAAATTGTCAAAAAAAATAAATTTAACAAAAGATCCTATTTGGGATCTCTTAAGAAAAGTAACAATACCAGCAAGTGTAGGATCGTTATTCCAAACGTTTTATAATCTAGTTGATACTTGGTTTGCAGGCAGAATATCTGCTGAAGCTATAGGTGCAATCGCTAAGTCATTTCCAATATATTTTACAATTATAGCTGTTGGTGTTGGTATAGGGGCTGCAACAAATGCAATAATTGGAAATTCTATAGGTGAAAAAAAAGAACGTGTAGCCTCAATGTATATTGCTCAATCATTAATTTATGCTTTATTCATCTCTATATTGGTAACTCTTTTTGGGCTGAATGCTTCAAACTTTTTATTAGGCATTATGGGTTCTGATGTTTCAGGGATAGCACTTACTCGTGAATATCTAGATATTATTTTTTATGGAACATTTATTGTACTTATACAAATATCTTTAAATGGCACTCTCAATGCTCAAGGAGATACTAGGAGTTATAGAAACGTATTAATTTTTAGTTTCTTTTTAAATATTTTTTTAAACCCCTTATTTATATGGGGTTATGGCTTTATACCAGGATTTGGAATTGCAGGTCTTGCGATTGCCACTGTTATATCTCAGTTATTAGGTACTATATATTTAGCCTACAAAGTTAATCAATGTAAAATAAAAAAATATTTAAAATTAGTATGCTTTATTCCTAAATTTGATTATTTAAATACATTAACAAAACAATCCATTCCAGTAATGTTTAGTATGCTGTTTATTGGTGTTGGTATTTTTAATATTTTATATTTTATAGGTAAATTTGGAGATTTAGCTACAGCAGGATATGGTGCAGCTTTAAGAGTTGAACAAGTTTTTTTATTACCAGTAATTGGCTTAAATACAGCAGTACTATCTATTGGCGGACAAAATTTTGGTGCAAAAGAATATAATAGAATTAGAGAGCTTTATTCAAAGGCTCTTTTATTTGGATCATCATTTATGGTTGCAGCAGGGATAATATTATTTTTTGGTGCAGATTTTTTTGTTTCACAATTTACTAATAATCCAGAAGCTATTATCCACGGAGCTATTTATCTTAAAGTTGCAGCTTTAATTGGCCCAATTTACCCAGTATTCTTTATCACTACCGCTGTGTTTCAGGCTTTGAAAAAACCCATGTATAGTCTTTATTTGAGTATTTTACGTTTAACAGCATTTCCTTTTCTTTCTTTGTGGTATGTTATTAACATTAGAGGTGGTGATTATACTGATATATTTTATACAATAATGGCTACTAATTGGGCAATGGGTATTGCTCTAATCATATTCATTGGATATTTCTTAAATGATGTATTTAAGCAAAAGAAAAGTCATTTTAGTTATTAGTATTTCAGCATTAGTATTTTTTTTTACTTACACTGATATCAAATCACAAGATATAAAAATTACAGACGGCGATACTATTAAAATAAATGGAGATAAGATTAGATTTAGCGGCATAGATACTCCAGAGTTAAAACAAGTATGTATTAAAGATGGTGAAAAAATCTTATGTGGATTAAATGCTAAAAAAATTCTTGTTGATAAAATTGGAAATAATAAAGTGAATTGTGTAAAAGAAGGTAAAGATCGATACAAAAGAATACTGGCAGAATGTTTTGTTAATAATGAGAGTTTATCAAGTTATTTAGTTCGAAGTGGTTACGCATTTGCTTATAGAAAATATTCTAAAAAATTTATACCTGATGAAGAATTTGCTAAATCTAATAATCTTGGGATGTGGACAATGGAATTTGACTATCCATGGGATTGGAGAAAAAAAAATTAATACTTAATCTTTTTTTAAATTTTTTTCTAACTTTCTTACAAAGAATGAAACAATCAAGATTAAAACCAAATATTCTAATATCAAAAAAGTGTAAATTTCTAAAGGGCGATAAGTTGTAACAACCAATTCGTTTGCTTTTCTAGTTAAATCTCCAATACCAATTATTGATACTAATGAAGACATTTTTAATACATAAACAAACTGATTTCCTATTGCTGGCAATATATTTTTTATTGCTTGAGGTAAAATTACTAATCTCAATCTTTTGAAAAAATTTAAGCCTAGTGAGCTTCCAGCTTCCCATTGAGCTTTTTTTATTGAATTTATGCCTGCTCTAAAGATTTCAGCCTGAAATGCACTTTCACTTATTGCTAGAGCAATTATCCCAGAAACAAATGGACTAAAGCTAATCCCAGTCATTATTGGCAATCCATAATAGATCCACAAGATTAAGACTAATAGCGGTACAGCTCTTACAATCTCAACATAACTAATATTAATATAAGTTAAAAATTTATTTTTAGCTAGAGAGGGAATAGCAACTATTAGTCCAAGAAACATAGATATAATAATTGATACAACTGATATATAAATAGTAGTTGTTAAACCGCTTAATAAGAATTTTAGATTTGTTAATCCTTCGATATTATTTGGAGAAATTATAAACCATCCCAATTCTTGATCTGTACAAGAAGAGAGCGGAATAATTAAAAGTAAAAAAAATATATTTTTCACTCTTAAAGTTATAGAGAATTAAATAGTAATATCTAACTGATTATAAGCTTTTAAGATTATACTTGGATAATAATTTTGCAAAAAAACCAGAATTTTTTTTCTTCTCAATCCATTTACTTACATAATCATTCCAGACTGTATCGCTTTTGGGTACCATCATTGCTAAAAAGGCAGGATTTTTTTCACCATCCTGTACTATTGCAAGCTGAGGATATTTGATAACTAATTTATTTGCTTCAGTCGAACTTGTGATATTTCCGTCAGCTCTACCTGCTAAAACTTCCTGAAAATCTCTAGCTGGAGCTTCTACAGATTTTAATGTTGAATTAGGAAAGAATTCCTTAGCTTTTTGCTCTTGAGAGGTTCCAAGTGTAGTAGCTATTTTAACACCATTTTTATTTAAAGAGTCCCAAGTCGGAAATTTGTTTAAATTCTTTTTAAGAACAAGTGGAACTGTACCATATTTATAATATGTAGATGTAAATCCAGCTACTTCAGCTCTTTTTGCAGTTTTAGTAACACTTGTTGAAATATCATATCTGCCTGAAGTAATTCCAGAGACTATTGTTTTCCATTCAGTTGGTACAAAAGTTACTTTAACACCCATATCTTTTGCTAATTCGTTCATAACATCTATGTCAAAACCTTTATATTTATTTGTAGCGGGATCTTTCATTGTCATTGGATCCCAGTCTCCTGTAGTTCCAACTTTTAATTCACCAGATGCTAATATTTGATCTAATTTTGACTCTGCGTTAACTGATAAGGGTAAAAGCACTAAAAGTGCAAGCAAGATTATTTTTTTCATAGTGTTTTTTAGCTTAAAATTAGGAATAAAAAACTCTATAACCTTGACGCACTATCATTTATCCAAGAACATAAATGCTCTGAAAATGAACGTCTAACAAATAAACTAACTAAGTTTTCATCTTTATGATGAACAATAACATCTATGTTATTTAGTAAAGTCTGTGTTGTAGAACCCTTTTTTTCTTTAAACTCACTAAAATTAAAAGGACTACCTGAGGCAAATAAATCAAAAATATTTTCTCCTTTTAATTCAAGTAATACTAATTGATCAGTTACATCAGTAACCGCACCTAAATTAGTTTTAGAAATACTATTATATAACATCTCCTCTAATTCATATATATTGCTATCTTTTTGAACTTTTTCATTTGAAAAGACCATCCATTCATCTGGGCTTAACCAGATTGAGGTAAGTTTATCACTTGAAGATGAAGTGTTGGCTTCTGTAGGTAGTATCATGTTTAAGTTTTTACCAACTGATGTAAAAAATTCTCTTTTTTTTCCTCTTAAATTAAGTTTCATAATTGGAGAAATTTCTTTAATTGATAAACCATTATGGTTTATTTCATCTTTTAAAATACTGTTATAATTAAGCATTTAACCTCTTATTTCCTTCATCAAAAAAAACTGGATTAGCAACAGTTACATTGATTGTCTTAGTTTCCATTGGAATAAATAATTTTTTACCCATCATATCTTTTCCACCCTTAACAACCGCTAAAGCAATAGATTTATGTAAATTTGGACTGAAATAACTTGAAGTTACATGCCCTAACATTTGAACAGGATTTTGATTTAATTCAGATACAATTTGAGCACCTTCCTCTAAAATTATATTTGGATCATCAGTTAATAATCCAACTAATTGTTTTCGATCTTCTCTCATTGTATCAGATCTATATAGTGATCTTTTACCAATGAAATCATATTTCTTTTTACTAACTATCCAATCCATTTGAAGATCAATAGGAGTCATTGTTCCATCTGTGTCTTGACCAACTATAATGAAACCTTTTTCTGCTCTTAATAAGTGCATTGTTTCAGTTCCATATGGAGTAATATTAAATTCTTTACCTGCTTCTATACATTTTTCCCAAAGTGATTTTCCAAAACTTGCTTGAATATTAATTTCATAACTATGCTCACCTGTAAAACTTATTCTCATAATTCTGCATTTAATTTTATTAATTTTTGCTTCTTTAAATGACATGTGAGGAAAATTTTCATCAGAAAAATCTAGATCAGGAAATATTTTTTCCAATATCTTTTTGCTATTAGGACCACAAACACTAGCTGTAGAATAATGGTCAGTAACTGAAGTTAAATATACATCCAGTTCAGGCCATTCAGTTTGTAGATAATCTTCAAGTTTCCCCAAAACATTAGCGGCACCACCTGTTGTAGTAGTCATGAGATAATGGTTTTCTCCTAACCTGGTAGTAACACCATCGTCATAAACCATTCCATCTTCGTTAAGCATCAAACCATATCTACACTTTCCGATTGCAAGTTTTGACCAGGCATTAGTGTAAACCCTATTTAAAAATTCAGAAGCATCACTTCCTTGAATATCAATTTTACCAAGAGTTGAAGCGTCTAATATTCCAGCACTTTCTCTTGCAGCTTTACTTTCTCTTTGTACCGCTTGATGCATAGTTTCTCCATTACTAGGATAGTACCAACCTCTTTTCCATTGACCGACATTTTCAAATTCAGCTTTATTTTCAATATGCCAATCATTCATTGCTGTTCTTCTAAATGTATCAAAATATTCTCCAACATTACGCCCAACAATAGTTCCAAAAGTTAAAGGAGTGTAGGGAGGCCTAAAGGTTGTAGTACCAAGTTCACCCATTTTCACTCCTGCAGTGTCAGCTATTATTCCAAGGGCGTGCATATTACCAAGTTTACCTTGATCTGTTCCCATACCGGTTGTTGTATATCTTTTTACATGTTCAATTGATCTAAAACCTTCGCGTAATGCTAATTTTATATCTTTTGCAGTTGCATCATTTTGATAATCTACAAATGGTTTTGTTTTTCCAATAGCTTTATCAGATGGAAGTAACCAAATATTTCTTTTAGAAGTTTCTTCCTCACTCTCTATAGTAATATTATCAAAATCGGTTTGTTCTATTTTTAAAAATTCTTTTAGTTGAATTGATAATTCGTTAATTATTTCTTTTAAATTAAAAATTCCATTACAGGAACCAACACTAATTTGATCTGATGGATATTTATTAGGTAAAAAAATATTATTTTCTTCATCAAATTTTAATTTACCACCTGATTGAGTAAACAAATGTACAGCAGGTGTCCAACCACCTGCAACACCCAAACAATCACAAGATATATTAATTTTATTACCAGTTACTGTCATACCATCATTTGATAATTTCATTATCGATATATTATTAAGTCTTCTGTAGCCTTTAGTATCAACAATAGTATGTGACCAGTAAATTTTAATTCCTGCCTGTTCAACAGCTTTAACAATTTTTGAATTCGATTTATTTCTAATATCTATGATGGCATTAACTTTGATACCTTTGTTATATAAACATAATGCACTTTCATAAGCACTATCATTATTAGTAAAGAACACATTTTTTTCACCGCATTTAACGCCAAAGAAATCAGCATATTTTTTTACAGCTGTTGACAACAGTATCCCTGGTCTATCGTTGTTATTAAAAATAAGTGGCCTCTCCAAAGCACCTGTTGCAAGAATTACTTTTTTAGCTCTTATTTTTAAAAGTCTTTGTCTTACTTTATTATCTTTATCTTTTTTTTCTAAATGATCTGTTAAATTTTCTCTAGCCAATAAATAATTATATCCATGATAAGCTGCTACACTTGTTCTTGTTTTAATTTCCAGGTTATTAATATTTTTTAGTTCGTTTATTTCTTTTTTAATCCAATCTGAGGAGCTTTGATTATCAATTTTATTAAACTCTCTATTTTGATATATGGTAGCTCCACCTAGTTCATTTTTTTCATCAATCAATAAAGTTTTAAGATTGTTTTTAGCAGCATTTTTTGCAGCTAAAATTCCTGATATACCTGCTCCAACAACCAGAACATCACAATGTATATTTCTATGATCGTAAATATCTGGATCTTTTTCTGTTGGTGATTTACCCAAACCAGCTGAATGTCTAATAAAAAATTCGTATTTTTCCCAGAAGCTGGCTGGCCACATAAAAGTTTTATAATAAAAACCAGCGGGTAAAAATGGGGAAATGAGATTATTTATTCCACCAATATCAAAATTTACGTTTGGCCAACAATTTTGGCTTGATGCTTCCAAACCTTCATAAATTTCAACTTCTGTAGCTCTAACGTTAGGTTCTGTCCGATTTGTGTTATCATTAACTTGAACAATAGCATTTGGTTCTTCCGAACCAGCCGTCATAATTCCTCTTGGTCTATGATATTTAAAACTTCTTCCTACTAAATGAACATCATTAGCGAGCAGGGCGGATGCTAATGTATCACCTTTAAATCCATAATATATTTTACCATTAAACTTAAACGAAATTCTATGTGTTTCATCTATATATTCGCTAGATTTTACTCTTAAATTTGCTGACATATTATTCTAGTGATGGTTTTTCACCCATTTTATAAACTAATTTGATTTCATCATTAGAAGTGTCTCTGACCATATTGAACCACTTTCTACATCCATGTGCATGGTTCCATCTTTCAAACTGAACACCCTTAATATTTTTTCTCATAAATAAATACTCTGCCCATTCATCATCACTTAATTCTGTAGGTTGTTTTGGTCTTTCTATGTGTGCTTCACCACCAGCCTTGAATTCTTGCTGATCTCGCTCTCCACAATAAGGACAATTAATTACAAACATTAGTGTGCGACAGCTGCTGCCCCATGTTCATCAACAAGATCACCACTAACAAATCTATTTAAATTAAACGCAGCATTAAGTTTATGTGGTTCATCATTTGCAATTGTGTGAGCAAATAAATCTCCTGATCCTGGAGTAGCTTTAAATCCACCAGTACCCCAACCACAATTAAAATATAAACCTTTAATTGAAGTTTTACTTAATATTGGACTAGCGTCAGGGCAAATATCAACTATACCTCCCCATTGTCTTAACATTCTCATCCTGCTAAAAATTGGATAGAGCTCCAATATAGCATTAAGTGTGCCTTCAACTATTTGATGACTTCCTTTTTGAGAATAAGATACATAATCATCAGTTCCTGCACCAATGACAAGCTCACCTTTATCAGATTGACTAACATAAGCATGAACAGCATTTGACATTACAACAGTATCAATAATTGGTTTAACTGGTTCAGAAACTAAAGCTTGTAATGGTTTGCTTTCCAAAGGTAGTCTTATCCCTGCCATGTTTGCTATTACACTTGAGTGACCTGCGGCTACGACTCCAACTTTGTTAGTTTTAATAAATCCTTTGGTTGTTTCAATTCCTTCGACACTATCACCATTTCTTTTAATTCCTTTTACTTCACAATTTTGAATAATATCAACACCCATCTCATCAGCACCTCTAGCGTAACCCCAAGCAACAGCATCATGCCTTGCAGTACCAGCTCTTCTTTGAAGTGTTCCACCTAAGACAGGATATCTTATATCAGGTGAAGTATTAATAATTGGGCAAAATTTTTTAACTTCTTCAGTATTTAAATAAACTGCATCAATTCCATTTAATCTATTAGCATGTGTTCTTCTTTTTAAGTCTCTGATATCTTGTAGATTGTGAGCAAGGTTCATTACACCTCTTTGACTAAACATAACATTGTAGTTTAATTCTTGTGATAAACCCTCCCATATTTTTAATGCATGGTCATATAGACCAGCACTCGCATCCCATAAATAATTTGATCTTATGATTGTTGTGTTACGACCAGTGTTTCCACCACCAATCCAACCTTTTTCAACAACAGCAATATTTTTCATATTATGTTTCTTTGCTAAATAGTAAGCAGTCGCTAATCCATGACCACCACCACCAACAATTACAGCATCATATTCTTTTTTAGGTTGTGGGTCTTTCCATGCTTTTTGCCAATTTTCATGATAGCTTAAAGCATTTTTAATTAGCGAAAATATCGAGTATTTGTTTTTCATTATTCGCAATAATTACTTTATAAATATTGAATATTCAATACAATCGGTTATATCAATGTCGCAGTGGAAGAGTGGGTGAGAGGCTGAAACCAGTCGTTTGCTAAATGACCGTGCGAGGAAACTTGTACCGAGGGTTCGAATCCCTCCTCTTCCGCCATTAATATAGTGGCTGATCTTTAAAAAAGTCTTTCATAATTATAGGTTTTTTTTCTAATATATATCTATAGACGTTATAATTTTCCAATACACGCTGCACATAGTTTCGAGTTTCTCTAAATTTAATCAACTCAACCCAATCAACATAATCAACCTGTTTTTTTTGCGGATCTTTATTAATTTTTTTCCAATATTTAACTCTATTAGGACCCGCGTTGTAAGCAGCTGTTGCAAATGGGTACGCTCCATCATACTGAAGTATTAATCCAGCAATGTAATGAGACCCCAAATTAATGTTATATTCTGGATCAGTAGTTAATCTTGATTTTGAATATGGAAGTTTTGCTTGCTTTGAAACAAGTTTTGCAGTGTAAGGCATTAATTGCATTAATCCTTTAGCTCCCGCATGGCTATTTGCACTTAAATCAAATTCACTTTCTTGTCTAATAATTGATAATATAAATGCGCTTTCAGGAATTTTTCTGCCGTTAATAGTTTTAGGCGTACTTATAATTGGATAATTAAATTGGTTATGAAATCTTTTTTTATAAGAAGCTATTTTAGAAACTTGAATTGCAAAATCATATCTTTCAATACTAGTAGCTAATTCAGCAGCAAGTATTTCACTTCCTCTTTTGATGTTATCATTTGCAAGATGTCTTAAAATATATTTTGTATATTTATCTTTCTTAAGTTCATCTAGAAGATAAATTATTTTAACTAACTCTTTATTATAGAAAATATATCTATATTTATTATCAACCTTAGTATCATTATTAAGTACAAATTTGCCATTAGGATTTAATTTTAAAAACGCTAACTGACCATAATATGTGGTGAGATACTTTGATGCTTCTTGGTACCATTTAAGTGATTGTTCTTTATTACCTATTTTTTCATAAGTTCTTCCAAGCCAAAAAGCGCCTCTAGATGTACTAATTGGATAACTAACATTTTTATAAAAATTATGAAAATGATCTTTTGCTATTAAAGGATCTTTTAAAAAACTTAAAGCTATCCATCCACTCATCCATTCAGCTTCAGCAAATTCTGCACCTGCAGTCATACCGTGTTCACTGGTAATTTTGTAAGCTATTTCATATTTTTTTTTATAAATTAATTTTCTAGAAATTATTTCTCGTTCTTTCCACCATTTTTCTGGCATTACTAAATAATCTTTATCATTTCTAATCTTCATTAAAATTTCAATAGAAGAATCTACACGTCCTTTTTTTCTTCTCCATTTTAAGCGATCATAATTTAAGCCAGCATCATTTTTAAATTTTTCTGGAACGTTTTTAATTGCTTGGTCTACACCATAACCTTTGCTCATTAAGATATGCCTTGCAGTATACAAAAGCTCATAATCTTTAGGTAAATATCTGGTTAATCTTCTTAGATCCCAATATTTATTATTCCAAGCTAAATAATCTGCTCTTTTAATATAATCATCTGCATTAAGATATTTTTTAAATTTTTTTCTAAAAAATTTTAATTCATTTTTTTGATATACTTGCTTTAATCCATCCTTTTTTAATCAGATTTGTTCCTTTTGTTTTTTCACCTATTAATATGTAGCTTTCTCCTAATATCATCTGGCCATATCCACTAAGTGGATCTTTACCAGCAAACCAATTAATTATTTTTTTTGGAGATACTTTTGAAGTTGATAATTTGTGTTCTGCCAAATATCTTAATCTATCTATCCTTGGATATTGATTATTACGATCTATAAAAACCTTGTAATCATAAAAAGACGCCTGATTTCCCGTTGTTAAAAGGTATCTCCACTTAATAAAATTATATATAGATTTATCTTTTGCTTTTTTTGCAATCTTTAAAGATGAGGTCCATCTACTTCTCTGATTGATTTAATCTCCGAACCCTTTAAAACTATTCCTGCCTCTAAAAGATCTTCAAAAAAATAGTTAAAACTAGCTTTTCTATTTAAACAGATTATTTTTAAACCAGGATTGGTCTTTTTGTTCATTAAATCAATTTTGCAGACTGCAGTGTTTCTTTGACAATTCTTTGAGTCTTATCTGTTACCTTGACCAGTGG
>CABXUR010000013.1 GCA_902515485.1 uncultured Pelagibacteraceae bacterium
TTTGGCTGATTTTGTTTTCAGCAAGATTTTTTTTGATTTCTGAGGATTTATGAAATTTATCATTTAATTCAATTATCAATTTATCAGAATCTTTTTTAGCTTCTTCCAAGATTTCACTACTAACTGACTGTGCCGTGTCTAATTTATTTTGAGCATTATCAAGCAATGATTTTGCATCAGTTCTTAATTTTTCACTTTCATCAATTTCGTTTTTGATATCTGAAATCATTTTATCCAACATTTCAGTAATTTTTTGCGGAATCTTAAGATAAATTAAAGCACCAAAAAAAATGATAAATGAAACAGCTACCCAAAAAGTTGCATCAATTGCCATAATATTTATCTCCATTTCTTTTAGACAAATCATCCACTATTGCTGAAATACTACTATTATTTACTTCAGCACCAATAAGCTTTTGAATTAAGTCAGATGAGGCTTCAATTGCAATTGTGTTAATTTTTTCAGGAGCACTTTTACGCAAAGTATTTATCTCTTCCTCTGCTATGCTGATTTCTTCATCTATTTGTTTATCAAGTACTTCTCGTTTCGCATTAATATCTTTTAATGCC
The DNA here is from genome assembly GCA_902515485.1 of uncultured Pelagibacteraceae bacterium. GTDB lineage: Bacteria > Pseudomonadota > Alphaproteobacteria > Pelagibacterales > Pelagibacteraceae > Pelagibacter. The sequence continues at coordinate 571 of CABXUR010000013.1, forward strand.
TTTTCTCGTGCTTGATTAAAGATATTTTTAGCCTCCAGTTTACTTTTTGAGATAATTTCCTCGTATTCTTTTAGCTTTGTTTCACTATCTTCCCTTTGTTTCTCTGCAGCCTCAATATTTTCTAATATTTGGGATTTACGTGTTTCTAGATTGTTACTAATTTTTGGAAGTATAAGTTTAGATAAAACAATATATAAAATTCCAAAAGTTAGTGTTAACCAAAAGATTTGTGAAACCCAAAATTCTGGATTTAATTGAGGCATACCTCCGTTTTCAGCTGCAAAAGCTTCCAAAGAAAATAGGAAGCTAAAAAATATTGACTGAAAATATATTTTTTTAATCATTAAATTTAAAACGCAAAAAGAATGATTAATGCAACTACTAATCCAAATAACCCTGTTGCTTCTGCTAGTGCAAATCCTAAAAGCAAATTAGGAAATTGTTTCTGTGCTGCAGATGGATTTCTCATCGCTCCTGACAAATAGTTCCCGAAAATAATTCCGATACCAACACCGGCACCAGCTAAAGCAATTGCTGCTAAACCTGCTCCGATCATTTTTGCTGCTTCTAATTCCATTATATCCTCCTCTGTTAATTAATGGTGTAAATTTAATGCATCATTTAAATAGATGCAGGTTAAGATTGCAAAAACATATGCTTGAAGAAAAGCAACTAGTATCTCCAAACCAGTTAATGCAACCGAAAAACTCAGTGGAAGCCATCCACCAACTATTCCAAGACTTACTACAAAGCCTCCGAAAACTTTCATCATTGTATGACCGGCCATCATGTTAGCAAATAATCTAACTGATAAACTTACTGGTCTACTTAAATAAGAAATAATTTCAATCACAACTATTAGCGGAAGTAGCACTGCAGGCACCCCACTAGGAACAAATAATTTTAAATAGCCAAAACCGTGTTTGATAAATCCAATAAATGTTACCCCAATAAAGATAAAAGCAGCCAATACAAATGTTACAATAATATGACTAGTAACTGTGAAAGTATAAGGTATCATTCCTAACATGTTGCAAAAGAGTACAAACATAAATAGAGAAAAAATAAATGCGAAATAAGGTTTTGCTTTTACACCTGCTGTATCACTAATCATTTTGGACACAAATGTATAACTAAGTTCAGCTAGTAATTGAATTTTATTTGGCAAGAGTGAATTTTTTTTTGATCCAAGATTAAAAATTATTAAAATTGCTAATGTACTAATAATCATAAACAAACTTGCGTTAGTAAACGATATATCAAATGCTCCTACTTTTATTTCTGGTCCAATTCTATAAACATTAAATTGGGTCATCGGATTTGCTGCCATAAAAACTATCTATTTTTGCATATTTTTTGCAGATTTAATTACGTTATATATTCCAGCAACTACTCCCACAAAAAAAAATATTAATATAAACCAGGGTTTAGTACCAAAGGTCTTGTCAAAAATAAACCCAATAATTGTCCCCACCGCTACTGCTGAAACCAATTCGGTGCTCAATTTGAAAGCTGCGCCTATTGGAGAAGGGTTATCCTTTTTATTATATAAATTCTTCTTTGAAATCTTATTTTTTGCAATCTCTAAGCGAGTTTTAAATGGATCTTTTGGCATTTGTATAGATTAGGCAACCATACTCTCTGCTTTTTGTAAATCAACAGCAACTAATTGACTAATCCCTTTTTCTGGCATGGTAACCCCGTAAAGCCTATTCATTTTAGACATAGTTAACGCGTGATGGGTTACAATGATAAATTTAGTGTTAGTAATTTTAACTAGTTCCTCAAGCAGGCTACAGAATCTCGTTACATTTGCATCATCTAGAGGAGCATCAACCTCGTCTAATACACAAAGAGGAGATGGATTTGTCAAAAAAACTGCAAAGATTAAGGATAGAGCTGTCAAAGCTTGCTCACCACCTGATAATAAAGTTATTGATTGAAGTCTTTTACCCGGAGGACTTACAAGCATCTCTAAACCGGCCTCTAAAGGATCATCTGAATCTACTAGCTCTAGCTTAGCATTTCCACCATTGAATAGTTTTGTATAAACTTCATTAAATTTTCTATTAACTTTTTCGAAAGCTTCAATAAGTCTTTCTCTTCCTTTTTGATTAAGTTCATTAATACTATCTTTTAACTTAACTATTGCAGTAACCAAATCAGATCTATCTTGTTCCATCCTCTTGATTTCTTCTTCATACTTACTTGTTTCTTCATCAGCTTTTAAGTTTACAGACCCTAATTTTTCTCTTTCTTGTTTTTTTATATCTAAGGCGTCTTCTTGATCAACTGCATTAGGAAGTTCTTCGATACCATTTAAATTTGAGTTTTCTAAAATATTTTCCTCTGTTAAATTTAATTCTGAACTAATTCTATCTAAGAGATCATTTTTTCTTTTATTCAATCCTTCTATAGTTGCCCCAGAACTTGCTTTTCTTTCTCTGATTTGAATTGATTGCTCTTGAATTTCATTTAATTGAGTTCTTAAAGACTCAATTTTTAGATCTGTTTCTTCAATGATAGAGTCATTATCAATTTTTTCTTTATCTGAAATTCTTAAGTTTTCTGAAATTTGACCTTTTCTTTCAGCTTGTATTTTAGGCTGGTTATCCAATTCAGTTAATTGATTAGTAAGTTTATTTTTTCTTTCTGTCAGTTCAGCAACCATTTTTTCAGAGTTAGATAATAAATTTTTCCAACTTTCCATTTCAGTTTCAATAGTTTTAATTCTTTCATTACGTTTGATAGACTCATTTTTGATCGATTGATTTTTACTGTATGCATCAGCATACTTTTCTTGAAGATATTTTATGTTTTTTGATTTTTCATTTATACTTAGCAATTCGTTTCTTCCTTTTTCATCTTTTAAATCACTTAAGAAATTATCTAACTCCATATTGCATCTGTCTAGCAAGGTTACAGCTTGATTTATTTCATTACTATCGATTAATTCTTTGACCCTATTTATAGAGTTTTTTACATTTTTAATGGGACCAATACTTATATTTAATGTTCCATCTGCAATAGTACTTACAACCTCATCCACAAATTCTTGTTCTTTGCTCAACTTTCGTTTTGCTTCTTCTAACTCCTCATTAGATAGTTTTTCTGTTTCAAAATACTTTGAGTCTATATCTATTAAATCTGCTTTCTCTTCTTTAAGCCTTTTTTCATTTGAATTTGCATCAATAATAATTCCTCTTTCTCTAGAAATATCTTCATCAAGAGTTCGAATTGATTTTTTTATACTTTCAATTTCGTCTTGAGTCCTAGTATTTTCTTCATCTAAGCTTTGAAGTTCAAGATTTAGTCTTTGAATTCTAGAGAGATTTTCAATATTTTTTTCTCTAAGAGGAGATATTTTATCAGTTGCTTCCTTTATTAATTTCTCAAGTTCTGAAATTTTATTGTTAAAGCCATCTACTTCACCTTCAGCTTCGTTATTAATTTCATTTTCAATTTTTATATCTTTATCAATTTCTAATAATTTTAAATAATAAAGCCCAGCTTCAATTTGTTTTATTTCCTCTGTAATTAATTTATATTTAGTAGCTTCTTCTGCTTGTTTTTGTAGATTAACTAATTGCTTTTCTTGTTGTCTTCTAAGTTCGTCTGCTCTTTTAAGATTATTTTCTGCTGCACCCAGTCTAAGCTCTGCTTCATGCCTTCTAACATGTAAACCTGATATACCTGCCGCTTCCTCTAATATAGCTCTTCGGTCACTTGGTTTTGCAGTTACCAAGGCACCAATACGACCTTGACTAATCATTGAAGGTGAATGAGCACCAGTTGATAAATCAGCAAAAAACATTTGAGCATCTCTTGCTCTAACTTCTTTATCATTAATATAGAATTTAGATCCTTTATCTTTTTCTATTTTTCTTCTTACATTAATTTGATCGACTTCACGGTACTGTACAGGACCTTCATTATTTTTATTATCAACATCGATTGAAACTTCTGCAATATTTTTAGAAGTTTTATTTGAAGTTCCAGAAAATATTACATCTTCCATCCCTGATCCACGCATGCTTTTTGCAGATGTTTCTCCCATTACCCATCTTAAAGACTCTACAATGTTTGATTTACCGCAGCCATTAGGGCCCACAATTCCAGTTAGGCCCTCTTCGATTAAGAAGTTCGTTTTATCTGCAAATGATTTAAATCCATTAAGCTGGATTTTTTTAAACTCCATGCACTAACTTATATCAGTTTTTCAAGAGCTTTTTTTAAATTTTTATAATTAAGAGTTTTTTCAAACTTTTTATCATTTATTATAATCGTAGGAGTAGCATTAACTTTGAATTTTTTAACACCATCGATTCGATCGTTTAATATAAAATCTTCAATTTTCTCATCATTAATACATGCTTCAAAATCAATATTAAATCCTTCACCTTCTAAAAATTTTTTAAGATTTTGATTTGCTTCAGCGGCAGAACTTCCTTTGACCCATTTCTGTTGATTTGCATATAAACTGTTTAAAATTTTCGAATCACCATCATTATTACATTGTGCGACTTTAGAAGCATTGAAAGCAGCAATATCTAAAGGAAAATGTCTAAATTCAATTTTAGCCAAACCAGTATCCAAATAATCCTTTTTTAAATCAGGAAATACATCCTTATGAAAATTTGCACAATGACTACAAGTTAAAGATTCAAAAGCAATTATAGATATTTTTGCATCGGCTTTTCCTATGACAATTCTCTTAATATTCTCCGCACTTATATTTGAAATCGTACAAAAAAATATTATTACAAAAAATAGCGCTTTTTTCATTTTTCTCTAAATACTTTTGTTAATTCAATTAATGATTTTTTAATTTTTTCATTTTTTACATCATCAATTTTATTTTTGTATTTATCAATTGCGACATTTTCTTGGTTGTTATTGGGTGTTACAAAAATTTGCTGTTCATCATCAAAACTTATAAATTTTAATTTTTCCACTACAGAATGACCAAAAAAACTATTCATTTTATCTAAAATATTCTTTTTTGAATATTCTAAGTCAACTTCATGACCTCTTTTTACCATTATCAACAATGTACTTACACCAAATCTGTTTGAATTTTTAAATGTTTTTGGATAACAAATTTTAAAAAGTTCATCTCCAACAATATATTTCCAGTTATTGAGAGTTTCAGAATATATATGACCTTTCTTGTTAATAATTTTTTTAACACTTGTTGGTAAAGTATCTTTAAAAGATCTTAATCCTTGAAAGCTTGAATTTCTCTGCTTAATATTATTTTTAAAGGACATTTTGAATTAACACAATGATAGCAAAAAAAATTCTTTATTGGTACGATAATAATAAAAGATCCCTTCCTTGGAGAAGAAAAGGTTCATCTAAGCAAAAAGAGTATTTTACTCTTGTAAGTGAATTTATGTTGCAACAAACACAGGTAACAACAGTTATTCCGTATTTTAATAATTTTATAAAAAATATTCCAAATTTTGAAGCTTTATCAAAAGTTAACGAAACTAAGCTTTTAAGATATTGGCAAGGACTTGGCTATTATTCTAGAGCAAAAAATCTTAAAAAAAGTGCGAGATTGATAATTGATAAATATAATGGAAGACTTCCTGATAATTATGATGAACTCATAAAGCTACCTGGAGTAGGGGATTATACAGCTAGCGCAATATCTGCAATTGCTTTTAATCAACAAATTATTCCTTTAGATGGAAATATAGAAAGATTATTAAAACGTATTTTAAATTTAAAAACTGAGAAAGAGATTAAGAAGGAAAATCTTCATAAAGAAAAAAAAGTTTTTGGACAAACAACAAGATCTAATGATTATGTTCAGGCCTTAATGGAAATAGGAGCATTACTCTGCAAACCAAGAAATCCTAATTGTGAAAAATGCCCAATTACCAAATATTGTCTTTCGTTCAAAAGACAAGACTTTGAAATTAAGAAAAAAAATAAAAAAATTATAGATAAATTTTATCTTGCAACTCTATATAAGAACAATAATCAACTTCTCCTGATTAAAAATGAAAAATTTAATTTCTTAAAAAATTTACTTATTTTTCCAATGAAAGAAATAACTCTTTCTGACTCTTTGTTAAAGTCTAACAAAAAATTAAGTGTTAAAATGTCTAATATGAATATGAATATTTCTATAGATTTTTTAAACATAAAAAACAAAACTAAAGAAGGTTTATGGATTGAAAAATCAAAATTAGAAAATTATATAATTCCTACATTTACAAAAAAAATATTTGAATCTGTTAAACATAATCTATGAAAAAAATAGCAATTATAGGAGCCGGGATTTCAGGTTTATTTATTGCTAACTTATTCAAAGAAAATTCTGACTATTCATTATCAATTTATGAAAAAAATGGCTCAATTGATATGGAGGAAGGGTATGGAATTCAATTATCTACAAATTCTATTAAAATTTTAAATAAAATTGGATTTGATGCTTTAGATCAAAATGAAATATTTAATCCTGAAAAAATTGATTTCTACGAAAGTACTAAAGAGAAAAAAATATGCGATCTAAATATATCAGAATTTAATTCTGAAAATTGTAAGTACACAACACTTAAAAGATCTAAATTAGTTGAATTTTTAAAAAATAGATTAGACGTAAATATAATAAAATATGGTCATGATATTGAAAAAATTGAAAAAAATAACAACCAAATTACTTTAACATTTAGTCAAAATAATAAAATAAACTGCGATCATTTAATTATTTCTGATGGTGTTTTTTCGAAAAGTAAATCACTAATTTCTAATGATCAAATAAAACCTGTTTATGATAATTCTATTGCAATAAGAGGGAATATTTCAATCAGCAATATCAGCAATATAGATAAAAGAAATATCTCATTATTTATGGGTCACGATTTTCACTATGTGATTTATCCATTAAGTAACGATAATGAAGCATTTAATTTTATTGGTATTCTCAAATATAAGTTAACAGCAAATAAGCTTGATAATTATAATCTTTTTAAGGAAGAAACTTTCATTCAATCTATTAAAAACAAATTACAAGGTAAAATTTCAGCTACTATTTTAGATAATTTAACCAATATTAAATATTTCCCTGTTTTTGTTAGCAAAAGTTATCTCAAACCAGTTGATAATATTTTTTTAGTTGGAGATGCTTTTTTTGCTTTTCCACCTTCTTTTGCACAAGGAGCATCACAATCTATTGAAGGTGGATATGAGTTATTTGACAATATTATAAATAACAAAGATCATTTCTATGATAGCAGAGTATCAAAAGTAAAAATGGTTAATAATAGATCAAAAATAAATCATTTTGCTTTTCACTTGTCAAATCCAATAATTATTTTTTTTAGAAATATTTGTTTAAAGATTTTAACTAAAAATAAAAAATTTTTAGAAAATTATCTGGGGAAAATTTATAAAAATTAATTGTTTGAAATTAATCTTTGTCTTAAATAGTCAATCGGATAGGTTCTTCCGTTTATATCACAATGCCAATAAGTCCAACCATTACAACTTTCAGCTCCCAGAATAGTTGCAGCAACTTTATGAATAGAGCCTTCGGCTTGATTATGCTTAATGCTTCCGTCAGCCATTATTCTTGCAGTAATTTTTTTCTTATTATCAAAAATATTAGTTCCTGGTTTAATTATCCCTAACTCGACCAATGAACCAAATGGAATTCTCGGTTTAGATCTATTATTTTTAAGAGTATCTAAAAAATTATCCTCAATAGGTTTTGCATTTTTTATTCTTTGCTCAGCAGCTTTAAAATAAGTTTTTTCTTTTTCAATACCATAAAAATTTCTACCTAATTTTTTAGCCACAGTAGCTGTGGTACCTGATCCTAAAAAAGGATCTAAAATCATATCATCCTTATTTGATGAAGCTAATAAAATCCGGTGCAATAATGCTTCTGGTTTTTGTGTTGAATGAACCTTTTTCCCATTTTTTTTTAATCTTTCAGTTCCATTACAAATTGGCAAATTCCAATTAGATCTCATCTGCAAATCATCGTTTAAGCATTTAAGTGACTGATAATTAAAAGTATATTTTGATTTTTCACTTTTCGAAGCCCAAATTAAAGTTTCGTGAGCGTTTGTAAATCTTGTGCCTCTAAAATTAGGCATAGGATTATTCTTATTCCAAATGACGTCATTTAAAATCCAGAACCCTAAATTTTGAATTGTAGTTCCTACTCTAAAAATATTGTGATAACTACCTATTACCCAGATAGCTCCATTTTTTTTTAAAATTCTTTTACACTCAGTCAACCATGCATGTGTAAATTCATCATATTTTTTAAAATTTTCAAATTGATCCCATTTATCATCAACTGCACTTACTTTAGATCTATCTGGTCTAGTTAGTTTATTCTTTAGTTGCAAATTGTATGGTGGGTCTGCAAAAATTAGATTAAAAGTCTCGTTTGGAATTTTTTTTAATTCTTCAAGGCTGTCTCCATTAATAATTTTATTTTTAAAGCCAGTATTCATTTGTATAAAATAATTAGACTCCAAATGGATTCTTGGGTCAACCTGTGATTGAACTATTTTGATTCGATTTGTGCTTATCTTAATTAGCGTGACTAGATATTGTGTGTATTGTAATTATTTATAGGTGAGAAGGTTTTTCTATGATGCTTACTGATACCAAGTTTTTTAATAGCTTTTAAATGTTGCTTAGTTGCATACCCAAAATTTTGTTCCCAATAGTATCCTTTATTTGTTTTTGCCAATGTTGTTATAAATTTATCTCTAGCAACCTTTGCAATAATTGATGCTGCAGAAATAGAGGGAATTTTTTGATCACCTTTAATTATTGCTTTTAAATTATAATTTTTTAAAACGGGAACTTTATTTCCATCAATTAAAATTTGTGTAGGTTTTTTTTTAAGTTTTTTAATAGCTCTCTTCATTGCAAGTAAACTTGCTTGCAAGATATTAATTTTATCTATTTCCTTAACTGATGCTTTGCCAATTACCCAAAATGAATTCTTTTTAATATAATTTGATAATAATTCTCTTTTAACTTTAGAAATAGTCTTAGAATCTTTTAGTAATTTCTTATTAATATTTTTATTTAAAATTACTGCTGCTGCGTAAACAGGTCCTATTAAACTTCCTCTTCCAACTTCGTCGACACCAGCTATGATTTTCATTTACAATATAATAAAGTGATAAATTAATAACCCAACAAAGATCCCCTTGATAAAGGAAATCCATAACAAACCATAATTAGAAGTGTTAAGTTTTTTTGCCCACCAAGAAATATATCTCTTATGTAATTCAATCATTTAACTTAAATAACAATTTTCAATTCAGCAATTTTCTTTTTAATTTTTTTCAAATCCTCCCAAGAATATTTTTTATTTTCTGGAAATCTAATTAAATAAGATGGATTAAAAGATATCATTACTGGATAGGTTTTGTTTTTTAATATTGTTTCTTTCCATTTACCCCTTTCAGATGATATTTTAGTATTAATACCAGTTACAGCCTCCATTGCTGAGCTTCCCATTAAAATAATAATTTTTGGATTTATTATTGAAATATGTTCTTTAAGAAAAACTGAATATCTTTTAATTTCTAGTGCAGTAGGCTTACGATCTTCTGGTGGTCTAAAATTTATTGCAAAACTGCAATAAATATTTTGCCTTTTTATTCCAATTGCTAGCAGCATTTTATTTAGTAGTTCTCCAATTTCACCTTTAAATGTTGAGCCAGATTTATCCTCTTCTATACCTGGCGCTTCTCCAATTAACATTATTGGACTATTAATATTTCCATCACCTAGAACAATATTTTTAGAATTGTTTTTTAATTTACAATTTTCAATTGAATTTATTTTACTTTGTAAATCTTTTAATAAATCAGCTTTTTTTCCAGGATGAGCATCTTCATTGTTATTAATTATGTTTAATCTATTGATTGGTTTATCTGCAAATATAAAGTTTGGCTCTATTGTATTTATTAATACCTCGTCTAATTTGCCTTTTTGATTTATAAGTTTTTTAGTCATAGAATAATCAAATGTTTAATAAACTATTAAAAGTATTAGCTCTTTTTTTATTATTCTATCAGACGCAAGTATATTCTAAAAGTGCTAGTTTTAATGACTTTAATTCCAGGGATTTAACAAATTATTTTTCTGGAATAGTTGCATACGAAAATAAAGAAAATACTGATGCCTTGAAATTTTTTAATGCTTCAAAAGTTTTAATAAATAAACATAACTCTTATTTAAAAAGGTATGTAAACTCATTAGTCTTAGAAAACAAAGTTGCCCAAGCAATTAATATAATTAAAAATAAAAATAACAAAAATAATGTAGATTTTTTCAATGCATATATTTTGTTAGTTATTGATAGCTTAAAAAAGAATGATTTTAAAAAAGCTGAAGAATATTTAATTCAAAGTTTAAAATTTAAAGATCAAAAAAGGTTTAATTTAGTAATTTCAGAAACTTTAAGACAATATATTTATACATTTAAAAACAAAAAAATTTTGAAAAGTAATCAGAATTTTGGGAATTTGTCTTTAATATCTCAATCATTTCAAAGATGTTATTTAGATGAAGAAAATACTGGCTCTTTTTTTCTTAATCTAATTAATAATCAGCAAGGTGATTATTCTAGGTATATATTTTTTTATATTAACTATTTAATTGATAATCAAGAAATAGATGAAGCCAGAGCTGTAGGAGATCAACTAGAATATATTAATTCCACTCTATTATTAACCCAAACAAAAAGCTGGTTAGACAAAAATAAGATAAAAGAGTTCAATAAAATTTTTTCATGCAAAAATCACAATGATGTAATAAGCGAATTTTTATTTTTGATTTCAAATCTTTATTCTTCACAAGATGATATTGAAAAATCTAATTTTTATTTAAATTTATCCAGTTATTTGAACCCAAAATTTAAATTTAATTTAACTCTTGTAGCTGAGAATTTTTATCTCAATAAAGAATATGACAAAGTTAAAACAGTTTTAAAAAAATTTGATAAAAATGATGAGTTTTACTATTGGTTTAAGGTAAAAAAAGTGACGCAAATTATTATTAAAGAACAAGGTTATGAGGATGGAATAAATTTCATAAGTGCAAAATTTGATAATATTGGTGATCAAAATTTAAAAATGGTTTTTGATATTGCAAACTTCTATAAGAACTCAAAAATGTACGAGAAAGCAATAGATTATTATACGCAGATTATCTCCACTCTAGATGAGAACTCAGATATTAAGTCAGACATATTATATAGAAGGGGAGGAAGTTTTGAGCGACAAGGTAATTACAAAAAAGCAGATAAAGATTTGCTGCATTCCCTAGAAATAAATCCTGATGATGCTTATGCACTTAATTATTTGGCATACTCTTGGTTGGAGCGTGATTATAATATAGACGAAGCATTTCAAATGTTAGAAAAGGCTTACTCACTTAAAAATAATGATCCTTATATTATCGACTCAATTGGTTGGGCATATTATTTGATAGATAATTATGTCGAAGCAGAAAAGTATCTTAAAAGAGCAGTTGAATTAATGCCAGAGGATCCAATAGTAAATGATCATTATGGAGATATATTGTGGAAATTAAATCGAAAGATCCAAGCAAGATATTTTTGGAAAAACGTTTTAAGCTTTGAAGATACAGATGAAGATATTAGAAAAAATATCCAATTTAAAATGATAGATGGTATTACAAATTCTTAAATGAAGACATATCGAGTTAAATCATTTGCTAAAATTAATTTAGCATTAAATGTAACTGGTAAACTTGATTTATTGCATAAAATAGAGAGCATTTTTTGTTTTATTAATTTACATGACACAATTACGATTAAACAAATTAATGGTCTAGCTCATCGAATTTCTTATTTTGGAAAATTTTCTAAAAATATTAGCAGCAACAATACAATTACAAAATTATTCAAAATACTTGATCAAGAAAAGTTAATTAGAAATAAAAAATTTCAAATAAAGATAAATAAGAATATACCCCATCAAGCAGGGCTTGGTGGAGGATCAATGAATGCAGCTAGTATTTTAAATTTTTTAATAAAAAAAAAATATATTAAAATAAATCAAAAAAAAATTACTGATATTTCTAAGTCAATTGGATCAGATGTAATTCTGGGAGTGGATCTTAAAAATGGGATTTTAAAATCTAATAATAACATTAAAAAATTTTCTAATTGCAGTAAATTTTACGTACTTTTGGTAAAGCCAAATTTTGGGTGTTCTACAAAGACAATTTATTCAGGGGTTAAAAATTTTACAAGATCAAAATATAATAGACCAAAAAAGATAATGTTTAATCCGCAATATTTGTCCAAACAAAATAATGCTCTAGAGAATGTCGCTTTTTTAAAATATCCAAAGCTTAAAAAAATCAAATTATTTCTAGAAAATTTAAAAAAACCATTATTTGTGAGAATGACTGGCTCAGGTTCAGTATTGGTTGCATATTTTCTTTCAAAAAAAGATTGTGAGATGGCAAAAGTTCATTTTAAAAGAAAATTTAAAAATTATTGGTGTAATACTTCAAAAACTCTATAAATTTTATATTTTTGTGTTATACGAAATTAATATTGGGGCGTAGCCAAGCGGTAAGGCACTGGTTTTTGGTACCGGCATCCTAGGTTCGAATCCTAGCGCCCCAGCCATATATGAATAATTTTTTAGATAAAATTTTTTTTAGATCTCAAAATCTTGATTATGTAAGCAAAAATCTCAAAGATATAACTATCAACACACCTGCAAATAAAATTTTTGATGCAATTAATAGTTACTCTGAAAATAGTGAAGTGAGATATGTGGGCGGGTGTGTCAGAAAAATTATAAAAAAAGAAGCTATTGATGATATAGACCTTGCCACAAATTTAAAACCAAATGAAGTTTGTGAAGTGTTAAAAAAAAATAAAATTGATTACTATGAAACTGGAATTGAACATGGAACAATTACAGCATTAATTGATAAACAAAAATATGAAATTACATCTTTAAGAAAAGATGTCGTTACAGATGGAAGACATGCCAAGATAGAATTTTCATTAGATTGGAAAGAAGATGCAGAAAGAAGAGACTTCTCAATTAATTCAATTTATTCTGATAAAAATGGCAACTTATTTGATCCTAATAATGGGAAGAAAGATTTAGAGGAAGGCTTAATAAACTTCATAGGTGATGCAGAAAATAGAATTAAAGAAGATTACTTAAGAATTCTAAGATATGTACGTTTTTTTATAAATTATTCAAATCACAAACATAGGCCAGAAATAATTAAAATAATAAAAAGAAATATCGATGGAATATCAAAATTATCTAGTGAAAGATTGCTAGATGAATTTAAAAAGTTAGCTTATTCAAAGAATTTTTTAAAATTATTTGAAGACGATCTAAGCTTAGAAATTATATATTTTATATTTCCTCAATTTAAAAATCTAGAAAATTTTAAAAAAATTAACCAATATGTAAAAAATAATTTATTAAATATTGATTTTATTTTTTTGTTATCTCTCATGGTAATTGATGGAACTGATAATACTGAATATTTTTTATATAAGTTTAATATTTCTAAAAAAGATCAGAAAAGGCTAAAAATGATTAATTCCTTTTATAGTGAAGGAATGAATATAAAAAAATTTACAGAAAAAAATCTTAATAAATATTTGTATTATAATGGTAATGAAGCAGTAATCGATATTATAAATTTTAAGATTTTTACATCTAATAAAGTTGAAAAAAAGTTAATAAATTTACTCGAAAACTACAAAAATAAAGTAATTCCAATAATACCAATAACAGCAAAAACCCTAATGAATGATTTTAATATTCCCGAAGGTAAAACTTTAGGAAATAAATTTAAATCAATTGAAGAGATTTGGGTAAATAATGGTTTTAAAATTTCAGATAAACAAGTTCAAAAAGTTATTAAGAGTTAGATGTATTGAACATCTTTGATCTCAAAGTTTTTAATTCCTGCTGGTGTAGTTATTTCAACTAAATCATTTTTGTTTTTTCCAATTAATCCTCTGCCTATTGGAGATTGAAAAAAAATTAGTTTTTGTTCTAAATCAGCCTCGTCTTTTCCAACAATTTTATAACTGATCTTTTCTCCATTATCTAAATTTTCTAAGAATACCGTTGAGCCAAAAATAACTTTTCCATCATTATTCAATTTAGTTACATCAATAACATTTGCTCTAGCAATAATATCGTCAATTTCAGTTATTCTACCTTCATTATGTGATTGTTCTTCTTTTGCCGCGTGGTATTCAGCATTTTCTTTTAGATCACCATGCGATCTAGCTTCAGCAATAGCAGCAACTATTTCAGGCCTTTTTTTTTCTTTTAAAAAAATTAGCTCCTCTTTTAATTTATTCAAACCGTTCAGTGTTATTGGTTCTTTATCCATTTTTTATTTCCATTTTGCAATTGGTGGCAACGACATTAAAATTCCTTCAACATTACCACCAGTTTGTAGACCAAATTTTGTTCCTCTATCATACAATAAATTAAACTCCGCGTATCGTCCTCTTTTTATATATTGCATCTCTTTATCTTTAAAAGTCCATTTTTTTTTTATCTTTTCTTTAATGATCGAGTTAAATAACATTTGAAATGTGACACCAACATCTCTTACAAATTTAAAATCATTTTCAAAATCATTCTTTTTATAGTCAAAAAAGATACCACCAATTCCCCTTGCTTCTTTTCTATGTGGTAAATAAAAATATTCATCACACCATTTTTTGTATTTTTTATAATATTTTTTGTTATGTCGATCGCACATTTTTTTTAAAGTTTTATGAAATTTACCTTTTTCCTGATTATCTTTGATTGCAGGGGTAACATCCATTCCTCCACCAAACCAATTTTGTGTTGTGCAAATATATCTAGTATTAAAATGCATAGCTGGAATATGTGGATTTTGCATGTGCATCACTATTGAAATTCCTGAAGCCCAGAACTGAGGATCCTTACTAGCACCTAGAATATTTTTTTGAAATTTTTTTGGAAATTTTCCATTAACTTTTGAAAAGTTAACACCAACTTTTTCAAAAATTTTACCATCTTTTAAAATTCTATATTCACCGCCACCTTCATCTTTACTTTTACTTCTTTTCCATGTCGTAGATTGAAAATTGATTTTATTATTTTCTAATTTTATGATGTCATCACATATTGCATTTTGAAGTAATTTAAACCAATTACTAGCTAGATCTTTTTTAATTTCGTTATCCATTTTATATCAATTTAGTTTGTCTTAAACTTTCAGCTAAAATGATTGCCACCGAGGATGCAATATTAAGTGATCTGGTGTTTTCATTCATTGGGATTTTGAGACGATCATGTATTATTTGATGTACACTATCAGGAACTCCAGCACTTTCTCTACCAAATAAAATTGTATCATTTTTTTCAAATTTAAATTTTGTATAGGATACTGACGCCTTGGTAGTCATCAATATAATTCTTTGACTCTTTTTTGCTTCAAAGAATTTTTCAGAGCTTTGATATATATCAATTTTATCCCAATCCATATAATCCATCACTACTCTTTTGAAGCGTTTATCACTCAAAAGAAAACCACAAGGTTCAATTATTTCTAATTTAACCCCTAAACAAGCACAGGTTCTAATTATTGAAGCTGTATTTTGAGGAATATCAGGCTCATATAATGCAATTTTAGGCCTTAGATTTGTTGGATTCTGTGTCATTCTATCAGTAGTAAAAATATTATTTTATATTATATGAATTCGTATATTAAGTAATTTAAATCAAAAACAGACAATTTAGTAATTATAATCTATGTCAGACAAAAAACCTGAAAGAAGAGACTTTTTATTTACAGCTTCTTATGCCGTAGGTGCTGTAGGAGCTGCTGCAGTTGTTTGGCCTCTAATTGATCAAATGAATCCAGATGCATCGGTTAAAGCATTAGCGAGTACTGAGGTGGATGTCAGCTCAGTTAAGCGAGGGAATACAATTACAGTTCTATGGAGAGGTAAACCAGTTTTTATTAGAAGACGAACAGAAGAAGAAATTTCAGAAGCTAGATCTGTAAAGATGGAAGATTTAATACACCCTGAAAAAGATGAGGATAGAGCAAAAAATCCTGAGTGGCTTGTTATGCTTGGTGTTTGTACTCACTTAGGATGCGTCCCTTTGAATGATAAAGGTGATTATGATGGATGGTTTTGTCCTTGCCATGGTTCTCACTATGATACTTCTGGAAGAATTAGAAAAGGTCCTGCACCTTTAAACATGGAAGTTCCTAAATATGAATTCGTTAACGCTAATACAATTAAAATTGGATAACATTTATGAGTGATCACGATTACACACCTTCATCAAAAGTTGGAAAATGGTTTAATGATAGATTACCATTACTTACACTTGCAAATCATTTAACAGATTATCCAACACCAAAAAACTTAAATTATTGGTGGACATTTGGTGGAATTTTAACTTTTTGTTTAATCACTCAAATTGTAACTGGTTTAACTCTTGCAATGCACTATATCGCACATGCTGATATGGCATTTGAAAGTGTTGAACATATCATGAGAGATGTAAATTATGGTTGGTTAATTAGATACATTCATGCAAATGGTGCATCGATGTTTTTTCTTGCAGTTTACATTCATATTTTTAGATCTTTGTTTTATGGATCTTATAAATCACCTAGGGAAATTATTTGGATAATTGGAATAATTATTTATCTATTAATGATGGCTGCAGCTTTCATGGGTTACGTATTGCCTTGGGGACAAATGAGTTTTTGGGGAGCAACAGTTATTACTAATTTGTTTAGTGCAATACCATTAGTAGGTGAGGGAATTGTGACATGGCTTTGGGGCGGTTATTCAGTAGATAATCCAACTTTAACTAGATTTTTCACTCTACATTATTTAATACCTTTTTTAATTTTAGGACTTGTAGTTCTGCATATTTGGGCATTACACGTTCCAGGTAATAATAATCCAGTGGGAATTGATATTAAGAAACCTTCAAAAGATACAGTTCCGTTTCATCCTTATATTGTTATCAAAGATGGTTTTGCATTATTAATGTTTATGATTGTATTTGCATTTTTTGTTTTTTATTCGCCTAACATTTTAGGGCATGCAGATAATTATATTGAAGCAAATCCAATGGTTACTCCAGCTCATATCGTTCCAGAATGGTACTTGTTACCATTTTATGCAATATTAAGATCAGTCCCTGACAAACTTCTTGGCGTTGTTGCAATGCTATCAGCTATTTTAATTTTAGCAGTACTGCCATGGCTAGATACATCTAAAATTAGATCTGCAGTATTTAGACCTTTGTATAAACAATTCTATTGGATACTTGTAGCTGATGTATTGATACTGGGCTATATGGGCGCAATGCCTGCAGAAGGACTTTATTTATTAATTGCAAGAGTAGCAACTGCATACTATTTCCTTCATTTTCTGATAATTCTACCAGTTCTTGGATTTAAAGAAAAAACTATTCCTGTTCCTTTAAGCATAACGGAGTCTGTACTAGGAGGAACACCTAATTTAGCAGCTGCCAGAAATAAAGAAAGTCTTGAAAAGTCAGAGTGAAAAATTTAATAAAAATTTTTTATATTATAACTATAACTATTATTACAATTGTTCATTCCAATTCGGCTGAAAAGGTTGATTACTTAAAGACTGATTGGAGTTTTAAAGGTTTATTTGGAAAATTTGACAGGGGATCTCTTCAAAGAGGTTATCAGGTTTACACTGAAGTATGTGCATCTTGTCATTCAATGAAATACTTAAGTTACAGAAATTTAGGTGAAAAGGGTGGCCCAGAATTTTCTGAGGCAGAGACAAAAGCAATAGCAGCTTCGTTTGAAGTGATAGATGGTCCAAATGCAGATGGAGAAATGTTTGAGAGACCAGCAAAATTATCAGATAAATTTGTAATGCCATATGAAAATGTTAAGGCTGCTCAAGCAGCAAATGGTGGTGCATACCCACCCGACATGTCAGTTTTGGTTAAGGCTAGAGGTGGTGGAGTAGATTATATTTATTCTTTGCTTCAAGGATATGAAGATGCACCATCTGGAATGAT
>CABXUR010000014.1 GCA_902515485.1 uncultured Pelagibacteraceae bacterium
AAGAAATAAAAATAAGTTAGCCTTATCTTCGAGGAATTTTTTATTTACAAAAAAAGAATTAAATCAAATTGAAAAAATTTCCAATAAATTTTTAAAACTAAAAATGAAGATCAAAAATATTAAAGAGATAAATAAATTTTTACAAAAATCAAAAAAAGAAATTGAAAATTTTTTTAATATCAAAATTGAATATTTGGAAAATAGAAGTACTAAAAATCTATCTAAATCAAACAAATATGATGGTTCTAGAATATTTTTAGCTTATTATTTTAAAGATATTAGATTAATTGATAATTTTTAAATTTATAAAAAATAAGCACCTACACCTAGAAAAGATACAAAACCTATTACATCAGTAATTGTTGTCACAAATACACTTGATGCTATTGCAGGATCAATATTCATTTTTTTTAGTGTAACGGGAATTAAAATACCAAAGAGACCAGCTATTATCATGGTTAATATCATTGAAATTGAAATTATTATTGAAAGAGTATTATCTTGGAACCAGATCTGAACAATAAAAGCACTTATGGCTGCAAAAATAATTCCATTTAAAATTCCAATAGTAAATTCTTTTATAACATTAGATGAAAAATTATTTTCAGTTAAATCATTTGTTGCTATTGTTCGAACAGTTACAGCTAAAGTTTGCATTCCAGCATTACCACCCATTGATGCAACTATAGGCATCAAAAAAGCTAGTACAACCATCTGTTCAATTGTTGCACCAAATAAACTAATGCACCAGGTTGCTAAAAAAGCTGTAAATAAATTTAATAAAAGCCAATTAAATCTTCTTTTAGTTTTAGTTATTACCCCATCTGTTATTTCTTCGTCACCTACCCCTGCTAATCTCAAAGCATCCTCTTCAGCTTCTTCTTGTAATACAGTTAAAACATCATCACTCATAATCATTCCAACTAGCTTATTATTTTTATCGATAACTGCAGCTGAATTTAAATTATAGTTTTCAAATAAGTTAGCTACTTCCTCTTTATCCATATCTACTGGTATTAGCAATTGAGTCTCAGACATAATCGAGAGCATTTTTGTATCTCTTGATGTTGTTAGCACACGAGAAGAAGGAACTGTACCAATTGGTTTGAATTCTTGATTAATAATGAAGATTTCTAAAAATTCTTCTGGTAAGTCTTTATTTTCTCTCAAATAGTCAATTGTTTGACCTACAGACCAATTACTAGGTATTGCCGTAAATTCACGCTGCATTATTCTTGCGGCTGTATCTTCAGGATAACTCAAACTTTCTAATAGAGCGAAACGATCTTTAGGGGGTAATGAACTAAGAATATTATTCTTTTCATCTTCAGGTACATTCTCTAAAATTGATATTGCGTCATCTGACTCAAGATTAATTAAAATAGAGACTATTGAGTCTGAAGAAAGATAAGTTATAATTTCTGTCTGAATTGACTCATTAAGTTCAACAAAAACCTCAGGATCAATTTTAAAGTTATTAAGTTTTATTAAACTCTCTCGATCTGATTGATTTAGATGTTCTATGATATCAGCTGCATCAGCAGGGTGCATTTCTTTAAAAGAATTAGTAATAAAATTAGCATCATTGTTAGCAATTTTAGATGTTACAACTTTTATATATTCTTTATTAAATTCAAAATTTACTTTTTTATCTTTTATTTTTTTTACTAAAGACATAAATCTACCTATAATTTAGATTGGACTATTAATAGATAATTAAGATAATACAATTTATAAATGAATATAGAGATCAAAAAGTCAATAAAACCAATAAATTATTTTAATGCAATAGAATTATTGGAAAAAAGATTAGAAGATTTATACAAAAATAAATGTAAGGAACTTATTTGGATACTGGAACATGATGAAATATTTACAGCTGGTACAGGCTATAAAGAAAATGAAATTTTAGATAATTCTATAAATTTAATAAAAACTAATCGTGGTGGTAAAATAACTTGTCATTCACCAGGTCAATTGATCTGTTATTTTGTTTTAGATTTAAGAAAAAAAAAAGATATTAGAAAGTTTATTTCTTGTATAGAGAAAACAATTATAGAAACTCTTAAAGAATATAAAATAGAAACATTTTCAGACAAAAATAATGTTGGAATTTGGCATAAAAAAAATAAAACAGTAAGCAAAGTTGCAGCAATTGGAGTGAGAGTAAAAAAATGGATTGCTTATCATGGGTTTGCGATAAATATAAATAATAATCTTAATCAATATAAAAAAATCATACCATGTGGAATCAGAGACAAAGGTGTCACCAATCTAATTAGTATTGCAAAAAATGATTATTCAAAGTTAGATAATTTATTAATAGAAAAATTTATTTCAAACTTGAAAATCTAAGTCTTTTTGTTTTTAATAATTTTCTAAAGTAATCTGGCAATAAGGCTGTATAAGTATGTTTAACATCATCAATGATGAATTTAATCTGATATGAGTGAAGCATCAAATTTTTGTTTAAACCTCTAGAAGAATTAGATAATTTATATTTGGTGTCACCAAATATTGGTTGTCCTAAAGCATATAATTGTTTTCTAAGTTGATGCTTACGACCCGTAATAGGTTTTAATTCAACTAAACTTGCTTCTGAATTTTTATCTAAAACTCTATAAATTGTTTTTGCCTTTTCTATAATTTTTCTTTCTCCATCATATCGAATAAGATCATTGCTCCATTCTCCAGAATCTTTATTTAATTCTCCATTACAGATCGCTAAATATATTTTGTGAACTTTTCGTAATCTAAATAAAGAAGTTAATAGTTGTGCAGATTGTCTTGTCTTAGCCATTATGAAAACACCTGAGGTGTCTTTGTCTAATCTGTGAACTGAATATGGTTTTGTACCATGAAATATTTCACTCTTAGCAAAAATATCTACTAAATTCTTTTTTGATTTAGTTCCACCTTGCACTGAGATGCCTGAACTTTTATTTATTACTATAAAATTTTCGTTATTATCTATAATTTGATCTTCATTAGATTTAATAATTTCTTTTGATGGTTCAAATTTTATTTTCTTTTGAATTATCTGTTCTTTAAAGTCTAAATTAAAAAAATTTATTATATCATTAGTTTTAACTTTAGTTGAACTTTTTATTTTTTTTTTATTAATCTTTATTTTTCCAGACCTAAAATATTTTTCAATTAATCCTTGTGGAATTTTACCAATTTTTAATCTAGTCCAACGATCAATACGCATATTATTACACGTTGCATCAACGGTATATGACTTTTTCATGATTTTAAGATTATGCTGTTGCTTGTTTCTTTTCTTCAGCTTTTTGTGTTTCTTTTATAGTATCTTTTTTTGGCTTATCTACCCTTTTAGCCTCAACATCTCTATCAACAAACTCTATAATTGCCATAGGTGCATTATCACCATATCTAAATCCAGCCTTTATAATTCTTGTATATCCACCATTTCTTTTTTCATATCTTTTTGAAAGTGTTTTTTTTACTTTGTTTGCAGATTTTATATCTTGAAGTTGAGAAACTAGCATTTTTGTTGTTTGTAAGTTTTCCTTCTTACCTAGTGTTATAATTTTATCAGCCTGTGGTTTTAAGAATTTAGCTTTTGGCAAAGTAGTTTTAATCTGTTCATATTTAATCAAAGAATTTAACATATTCTTTAAAAGAGCTTTTCTATGTTCAGAAGTTCTATTTAACTTCCTATTTGCCATTCCGTGTCTCATTAGATAGCTTCCTCTAGTTTTTTGGACATTTCTGCTATGTTATCTGGTGGCCAATTTGGTATTTCCATACCTAGGTAAAGGGACATACCAGTTAAAACTTCCTTAATTTCATTTAAAGATTTTCTGCCGAAATTTGGTGTTCTTAACATTTCACCTTCAGATTTTTGAACCAAATCACCAATGTAAATTATATTATCATTTTTGAGACAATTCATAGATCTTACCGATAATTCAAGTTCATCAACTTTTCTTAATAAATTTTTATTAAATTCAGGTTCTGTTGAAACTTCTTTAACTGGTGCTTCTACAGGTTCGTCAAAGTTAACAAACATTTTCAATTGATCTTGAAAAATTCTTGCTGAATAAGCCACCGCATCCTCTGCCGAAATTGCGCCATTAGTTTCAACTTCCATAGTTAATTTATCATAGTCTAATGCTTTACCTTCTCTTGCAGTACTTATTGAGTAAGAAACTTTTTTAACTGGACTATATAATGAATCTATTGCAATAAGGCCTAGAGGTGGTTCCTCTGGTTTATTTAAATCTGCCGGAACATATCCTTTTCCAGTGTTAACATTCATTTCCATATGGAAATTAGTATTTTCATCAAGATTACATATAACTAAATCAGGATTTAGAATCTCAACGTCGGCTACAGTAGTTATATCAGATGCTTTAATTTCTCCAGGTCCTTTGGCATCTAAAACTAATTTTTTAGTACCATCTGAATTAGATTTTAAAGCTAAAGATTTAACATTTAATACTATATCAGTTACGTCTTCTCTAACTCCTTTAATTGAGGTAAATTCATGTAGAACTCCATCAATTTGAATGGAAGTTACAGCTGCACCTCTAATCGATGATAACAAAATTCTTCTAAGTGAATTACCTAAAGTTAATCCGTAACCCTTTTCTAATGGTTCTGCGATTATCTTTGCATGAGTTAAATCATTACTAATTTGTACATCTAATTTTGATGGTTTTATTAATGACTTCCAATTTTTTACGTTTACATTTTCGACTTCCATTAAACTCTCCTTTTTTTTGGTGGTCTAGTTCCATTATGAGGCATTGGTGTAGTATCTTTTATTGATAAAATCTTAAAGCCTCTGGCTTGTAATGCTCTTAAAGCTGTTTCACGTCCTGAACCGGGTCCTTTAACTTCTACTGACAATGTTTTCATTCCATACTCTAAAGCTTTTGAAGCTGCAGCGTCAGCAGCAATTTGAGCAGCATATGGAGTGGATTTTCTTGAACCTTTAAATCCTTTTTGTCCTGCAGAAGCCCATGATATTACATTGCCATTGGTATCAGCTATTGAGATTATCGTATTGTTGAACGTAGATTGTACGTAAGCGATACCATTTAAGATATTCTTTTTAATTTTTTTCTTTTTTGAGTAAGAACTTTTATTAGTTTTCTTTGAAGACTTTTCTACCTTCTGATCATTATTTTCAACTTTATCAGCTTTAGCCATAATTATTTTTTAGTTGGAGTTAATTTTTTTCCTGCAATTGCAATCGCTTTACCTTTTCTTGTTCTAGCATTACATCTAGTTCTTTGACCTCTAACAGGCAATTTTTTTCTATGTCTAGTTCCTCTATAACACGCAAGATCAATTAATCTTTTTATACTAATCGAATAATCTCTTCTTAAATCACCTTCTACTTTAAAATTTTGATCAATGTATTCTCTAATTTTTAATATTTCATCATCAGTCAATTCATTTATTCTTTTAGCTCTCGGAATTTCAAGTGAAGAACAGATTTGACTCGAAAATTTGTCACCTATCCCGTAAATATAAGTTAGTCCTATGTGAACAAGTTTATTTTGTGGGATGTTAATACCTGCGATACGAGCCATAATTTTTGTGATAAATTTGAGCCTTTTATATAATAAGATTACTTAAAGTCAACGCCTTAAACATTGATAAAAGTGTTAATTTTCCTTGTTATTTCATCAATTTCCATTGTTCCATCTATCTCGTGAAAATTTGGATTCTTAGAGTAGAAATCTAGAACAGGTTTAGTCGTCTCCATGTAGGTATCATACCTTTTTAAAATTGTGTTCTTATCATCGTCAGACCTATTTTCTAAAACTTTTCTTTTTTCGATTCTTTTTACAATTGTTTCTTTGTTAACATTAAGAAAAAAAATATGGTTAATTTTTTGATTTGATTTATTTAATAAATCATCTAAATTTTTAGCCTGACTTAATGACCTTGGGTATCCATCAAATATAAATCTATCTTTTTTTTGAGGGTCATGAACTAGTTTTTTTACTAATTTATTAATTATATCATCACTTATGAAAATTCCATCATTCATATCGTTTGATATCTGCTTACCAATATCAGAATTTTTTTTCATTTCATTTCTTAGAATATCACCTGTTGATATTTGAAAATTATTTAGTTTATTTACTAGATATTTAGATTGTGTGCCTTTACCTGCGCCAGGAGGCCCAAATAAAATAATATTCACTTTTACTTACCAAATTTTGTTTTCTTGATTAATTGTTCATATTGTGAACTCATTAACCTTGTTTGAATTTGAGTTACTGTATCTATAGCAACCACTACAACGATTAAAATTGAGGCTCCGCCTAAATAAAAAGGTATTGGGTAATTTGCAATTAAAAATTCTGGCAATAAACAAACTAAAGTTAAATATAGTGCGCCAATTGTTGTTAATTTTGTTAAAATATTTTCTATATATAAAGCTGTACTTTCACCTGGTCTAATTCCTGGAACAAAACCACCATACTTTCTTAAGTTATCTGCTGTCTCAGTAGGATTAAAAGTAATGTTTGTATAAAAAAACGTAAAAAAAATTATTCCTGATGCATATAACAACATATATAAAGGTTGACCTTGTGTGAAATAAGAACTTATATTTAAAAATGTTTCATTATTAGAAAATGAAAAATTTGAGAATGTTATTGGTAATAACAGAAGTGCTGATGCAAAAATCGCTGGTATTACCCCAGCTTGATTAATTTTTAATGGTAAATGTGATGACTCTCCACCATACATTTTATTACCCATTTGTCTTTTTGGATAATTAATCAATATTTTTCTTAATGCTCTTTCCATAAATACAACAAAAAGAATTGTTAAAATTAACAAAATAAAAATTGCTAAAATCATAAAAGTTGAAACAGCACCAGTTCTTCCAAGTTCAAAAGTAGTCACTAAAGCACGAGGAATTTCAGCAACAATACCAGCAAAAATAATTAAAGAAATACCATTTCCAATACCTCTTTGTGTAATTTGTTCACCTAACCACATTAAAAACATTGTTCCTGCAACAATTGTTGTTACCGTTGTTATTTTAAAAAAAACTCCTGGGTTTATAACTAAGTCTGCAGATGATTCTAATCCAACTGATAAACCATAACCTTGTAATGTTGCCAATAATACAGTTCCATATCTTGTAATTTGAGTAATTTTTGCTCTTCCTGTTTCACCTTGTGCTTTTAAATTTTTAAAATATTCAGTAACACCAGTCATTAATTGAACTATAATAGCTGATGATATATATGGCATTATACCTAGTGCAAAAATTGCCATCCTGCTGACAGCACCCCCAGCAAATACATTAAACATACCAAGCAATCCTTTTTGATTACCTTCCATCATGATTTTAAGCTGTTCTGGATCAATTCCAGGAAGTGGTACAAATGTTCCAAATCTATAAACAGCAAGAATAAAAATAGTAAATAGTATTCTATTTCTTAAATCATTCGTTGATGATGAAGAGCTCATTTGGACTAACTACTTTTTTAATTGAATAGATCCACTAATTTTTTCTAGTTTTTCTATTGCTGATTTAGAGGCTAAGTCTGCTTCTATATTTACCTTATCTTTTATTTCGCCTTTTCCTAAAATTTTTAACTTTTGTGAATTTTTATTAACTAACTTCAATTTTTTTAATAATTCCATGTTAATAATATCACTTGTACTTATAGTTTTTTCATTAATATAAGATTGGATTTTTTCTAAGTTCATTATTGCAATATTCTGATTTGAAATAGGGTTAAAACCTCTTTTTGGAAGTCTTCTGTATAAAGGCATTTGACCACCTTCAAAACTTTTAATTGCTACACCTGATCTAGATTTTTGACCTTTAACACCTCTGCCAGATGTTTTGCCTTTTCCCGAGCCAATACCTCTACCAACTCTCATTTTAGATTTATTAATTTTTTCTTTTGTATTTAAAGTAATCATTATCCTCTTTTTTCTACAATTTCAGAAATTTTTTTATTTCTAATTGATGATATTTGTTTTGGCGAATTTTGTTTTAACAAAGCTTTCATTGTTGCTCTTATAACATTGTGAGCATTTGAAGTTCCCATAGATTTAGCAACAATATCTTTAACACCTAAGACTTCACAAACTGCTCTAACCGGACCACCCGCTATTATTCCGGTACCTTTAGATGCTGCTCTTAAAACTATTCTTCCAGCACCATCTTTTGCTCTAACATCATGATGAATTGTTCTACCTTCTCTTAGAGGAATATGGGTTAATTTTCTCCTTGCCATTTCATTAGCTTTTTTAATAGCATCTGGAACTTGTTTAGCCTTAGCATGTGCAATACCTATTTTACCAGCTTGATTACCAACAACAA
This sequence comes from uncultured Pelagibacteraceae bacterium, assembly GCA_902515485.1. GTDB lineage: Bacteria > Pseudomonadota > Alphaproteobacteria > Pelagibacterales > Pelagibacteraceae > Pelagibacter. Next base: position 8,336 of record CABXUR010000014.1, read on the forward strand.
CTAATGCAGAAAATCCAAATCTGCGTCCACCTTTTACAACTTTAGTAATTCGGTTAATGTGAACTAATTTTTCTAATATATCATCAGTTTTTTTATCTTTAAAATTATCCATAATTAAAAATCCATTCCATTTTCACGCAGTGTTTCAGCAAATACTTTCACTCTTCCATGGTATCTATAAATACCTCTATCAAAATATATTTTGGTAATCTTCTTTTCTTGAGCTTTTTTAGCAAGATTAGCTGCAACTTTTTTCGATAACTCAGTTTTACTAACTTTGTCTCCACCTTTCATATCTTTATCAATTGATGAAGAAGATAATAAAGTTATTTTTTTAACATCATCAATTATTTGTGCAGAAATATTTTTAGAAGATCTTGAAATACATAATCTAAATCTATCTTTAGGAGCAACATTTTTAACTTTATTGCTAACTCTAAATCTTTTTCTAATACTAGTATTTAGTTTCATTATTTTTTCTTTCCTTCTTTTTTAAGAACATATTGTCCTTTTTCTCTAATACCTTTACCTTTGTAAGGTTCTAATCTTCGAAATGTTTTTATTTTTGATACAACAGACCCAACTAGTTGTTTATCTGAGCCAGTAATTTTAAGAGTAGTTTGTTTTTCAACAACTATTTTAATGCCCTCAGGTATATCAAAATCAATATCATGGCTATAACCTAGTTGAAGGTTTAATTGATTACCTTTAAGAGCTGCTCTATAACCTACACCGACAAGCTCTAAGGTTTTTTCATAACCAGTGCTAGAACCTATAACTGCATTATTGATCAAACTTCTATTCATACCCCATAATCTTTTTGAGTTTTGATTTATTTCTTTTGGTTTAATTGAAATTTTTTTACCTTCTTGGATATCTAAATTGAACATGTCTAAATCAATATTTACTGATTTTTTTCCTAGTGGTCCCTCGATGTTTATCATATTGCCCGTTAAAGCTACTTTTACTTTTTCAGGAATAGAAATACTTATTTTACCAATTTTAGACATTAAAATACCTTACAAATTATTTCGCCACCAACACGTTGTTTTCTTGCATCAATATCAGTCATCACACCTTTTGGTGTTGAAACTATTGCAATCCCAAGTCCATTGTTTATTTTTGGCAAACCTTCAGCACTTGAAAAAATTCTTCTACCAGGTTTTGATACTCTTTCAAAAGCGCTAATAACTGGGTTTCCAGAATGATACTTAAGTTCTAATGATAATGTTGGTTTTTTATCTACAGCATTAATCTTGAAATCTTTAATAAAGCCTTCGTTTTTAAGTATATCAGCAATCTTTGATTTAAAATTTGAAGAAGGTAATTCTACTTTTTTGTGATTTCTAGCTTGAGCATTTTTAACTCTTGCAATCATATCTCCAATTGGGTCACTTAAACTCATAATTATTCCTTTCTACCAGCTTGATTTAACCAAACCTGGTATCTTTCCTTGTAATCCTAGTTGTCTCAATGCAATTCTTGAAATTTTTAATTTTCTATATACACCATGGGGTCTACCAGTTATTTCACATCTGTTCATAACTCTAGTTTTAGCTGAATTCCTCGGGAGTTGAGAAAGTTTTTGTTGTGCTTTAAATCTTTCCTCTAATGGAAGTTTTTTATCCATGACTATTTTTTTTAGACTTTGTCTTTTTTTATATAATTTGTCAGAAAGTTTTATTCTGCTTTTATTTTTATTTATAGCGCTTAACTTAGCCATATTTAGTTATCTCCTTTTTTAATGAATGGAAAATTCATTTTTTCTAATAAAGCAAAACTATGATCTTTATTTAAAGCCTTAATTACTATTACAATATCTAGTCCTCTCACTTTATCAGCTCTATCAAAACTTACTTCTGGAAATATGATATGTTCTTTAATTCCAAAAGTGTAATTACCAAATTTATCGAATCCCTTTGAAGAAAGTCCCCTAAAATCTTTAATTCTTGGTAATGCAATATTTACAAGTCTATCTATAAACTCATACATTTTATTTTTTCTTAATGTTACTTTTAAACCAGCGTTAGAACCTTTTCTTGTCTTAAAGTTTGCAACTGATTTTTTAAATTTTGTAATAACTGGTTTTTGACCAGTAATTTTAGCCATATCTTCCTCACATGCTTTTAATATTTTAGAATCTGAACCATCTAATCCAAGACCCATGTTTAATACAATTTTTTCTATTTTAGGAGCCATATAGATATTTTTTAAACCAAGCTTTTCTTTTAAAGCAGGTTGCATTTCTTTACTGAAAGTTTCTTTTAATCTTGGTGTCATTATTTTTTAGCCTCTGTTTTTTTAACTGTCTTCTCATCAACTAATTTTAAATTTGATAAGTGAATAAAGCTTTCTTTAGATACAATTCCACCTTTTTTTTCTTTAGTTGTCTTAACATGCTTTTTTGCCATGTTTATTTCTTTTACTTTTGCTCTGTTGTTTGATCTATCAATTTCAATCACTTCACCTTCTTTTTTTTTATCTTTTCCAGTTAAAACTCTCACTTTTAAACCCTTTTTTATCATCTTTATAAAACCTCCGGTGCTAATGAAATAATTTTCATTTGTCCTCTGCTTCTGAGTTCTCTTGTTACTGGTCCGAAAATTCTTGTACCAACTGGTTCACCCTTATCATCAACAAGTACAGCTGCATTATTATCAAATTTTACTTTTGAACCATCGTTTCTATGGATACCTTTTTTTACTCTTACAACTACAGCTTTATGAACTGTTCCTTTTTTTACTTTACCTTTGGGTATAGCTTCTTTAACAGCTATAACTATAGTATCACCAATACTTGCATATCTTCTTTTTGAGCCACCAAGAACTTTAATGCACTCTATTCTCTTTGCTCCAGTATTGTCAGCTACCTGTAATTCAGTCTGAACACCAATCATTATTTTACATTCTCCATAACCTGAAATTTTTTATTTTTAGAGAATGGCTTACTCTCGATAATTGATACTTTATCGCCCGTTTTAAAATTATTATTTTCATCATGAGCATTGTAATTTTTTCTCACTTTAATTACTTTTTTTAAAACTGGATGTGAATATTTTCTTTCAACCATTACAGTGACTGTTTTGTTTGGCTTATCGCTAATTACTACACCTGTTAATATTTTTTTAGGCATTAATTTTTCCTTTTAATATAGTTTTTAATCTTGCTATTGTTTTCTTTGTTTCACCAATTTTTGCTGGGTTTGCAACTTGAGAATTCATTTTTTGAAATCTAAAATTAAAGAGATCTTTTTTTAATTTATCTATATTTTTCACAACTTCATCTTTAGATAATTTTTTAATTTCTTGCTTTTTCATTATGCGTATCTCTTAATTATTTTTGTTTTAATAGGTAATTTTGCTGAAGCTTTATACAATGCCTCTTTAGAAATTTGCTCAGAAACACCATCAACTTCAAATAAAATTCTACCTGGTTTAACTCTACATGCAAAAAATTCTGGGTTTCCTTTGCCTTTTCCCATCCTAACTTCTATAGGCTTCTTTGAAACTGGCACATTGGGAAAAACTCTAGTCCAAACTCTACCTTGTCTCTTCATATGTCTTGTTAAAGCTACCCTAGCAGCTTCAATTTGTTTTCCTGTAATACGCTCAGGCTGTAAAGCTTTAAGTGCGTACGCACCATAATTAATAGAGCTTGCACGAGTAGCTGTACCATGTATTCTACCTTTATGTGCTTTTCTCCATCTAGTTCGTACTGGTTGAAGCATTATTCTTTACCCTCTTTTGGTGTTATTTTATTTGTTTCCTGGCTAAATTCTCTTGCAAAAACCTCACCTTTATAAATCCAAACTTTAATTCCTATAATTCCATAAGTAGTTAATGCTTCTGCTTCTGCATAATCAATATCTGCTCTTAGCGTATGGGATGGTATACTTCCATCTCTTAACCATTCAGTTCTAGCTATTTCGTTTCCACCCAATCTTCCACTGACCGAAACTTTAATCCCTCTAGCGCCTAATCTAATACATGACTGCATAGCTCTTTTCATCGCTCTTCTATATGAAATTCTTTTTACAAGTTGTTGAGCAATATTCTCTGCAACTAAATATGCGTTAGTTTCAGGTTTTTTAACTTCTTTAATATTTAAAGCTACTTCATTAGTAGTAAATTTTGATAAGTTATTCTTTATCTTATCAATATCACTACCTTTCTTGCCAATAACAAATCCAGGTCTTGATGTGTAAATTGTTACATAGCACTTATTAGAAGTTCTTTCGATCATAACTTTAGAAACACCTGAGTTAATTACATTTTTTTTAATGTATTCTCTAATTTTAAAGTCTTCTATTAAGTAGTTACCAAAATCTTTTTTCTTTGCGTACCAAACAGAGTCCCAACCTCTATTAACACCTAATCTGAAACCTACTGGATTAACTTTTTGTCCCATGACTCTCCATTTGTTTAACTTCTGATAGAATTATAGTTACAGTTGACCATGGCTTTAAAATAGGAGCTGCTCTTCCTTTAGCTCTTGGTCTAAACCTTTTCATTACAATTTTTTTTCCACAATAAGCCTCTTTAACTACTAAGTTATCGATATCGTACTGAAAGTTATTTTCAGCATTTGCCACAGCTGAACTTATTGTTTTTCTTATGTCTTTTGAAATTCTTTTAGTAGAGAATTGAAGGTCTCTGATTGCAACATCAACCTTTTTACCAACAATGCTTTTTAAAATAGGATTAAGTTTTCTAACACTAGTTCTTATACTATTATTTACAGACTTTACTGTATCAACTTTTTTTCTATTTTTTTTCTTAATTTTATTCATTTCTATTTTTTTTCTGCAGGTTTAGCTTTTTTATCTGCTGGAGTATGACCATAAAATGTTCTTGTTGGCGAAAATTCTCCCAATTTATGTCCAACCATATCCTCTGAAATAGTAATTGGGATAAATTTTTTACCATTATAAATTTGAAAACTAACTCCAACAAAATCAGGAAGAATTGTTGATTTTCTAGACCAAGTTTTAATAGGTATTTTTTTTGGATCATCCTTATATTTATCAACTTTCTTCATTAAACTTTCTTCAACAAAAGGTCCTTTCCATACTGCTCTAGCCATTATTTAGTATCCTTCCTTTTGTTTCTTCTTTTAACTATAAATTTATCTGTTCTTTTATTATCTCGTGTCTTCAATCCTTTCGCTGATTGTCCTGTAGGTGAAACAGGATGTCTTCCACCAGCAGATTTACCTTCACCACCACCATGTGGGTGATCTACTGGGTTTTTAACTACTCCTCTAGTGTGTGGTTTTTTACCCAACCATCTTGATCTTCCAGCTTTACCAATTTTAATATTTTTTTGATCTGGATTACTTAAAACACCAATTGTAGCTAATGATCTAGAATCAATTTTTCTAACCTCACCAGAAGCTAATTTTATTAAGCTATAATTTCCGTCCAACCCACTAATTGTTACTGAAGAACCAGCTGATCTTGCAATTTTACCACCAGCCCCAGGTTGAATTTCTACATTATGAATATTTATACCAACTGGAATATCTTGTAATGGCATACAGTTTCCAACTTTAATTTCTTTTTTTGATCCATTTTCTATTTTATCACCAGCTTTAATTTTTTGTGGAGCTAAATAATATGCGTGAGTTCCATCTTCGAATTTTACAAGCATAATGTAACAAGATCTATTTGGATCATACTCAATTCTTTCTACATTAGCTTCCATATCAAACTTCTTTCGATAGAAATCAATTTGTCTATACATTTTTTTATGTCCACCAGCTCTATTAATATTTGTAATATGTCCATTATTATTTCTGCCTTTCATGGAATTTTTTGCAGTTACAAGAGCTTTAAAAGGTTTTCCTTTCCATAGACCGGTTCTATCAACTAAAATAGTTCCTCTAGTAGATTTCGTATATGGTTTAAATGTTTTTAATGTCATTTATTAAATACCTGTAGTCAGATCAATACTTTGACCTTTTTTAAGTGTTATTATTGCTTTTTTAAATCCAGAAACCTTTACTTTTTTTCCTCTAGTAACTTTAGTTCTATTTTGTTTATTTATAATATTAATTTTAATCACGTTAACTTTAAAAATTTTTTCAATATTTTTTTTTAAATTAACTTTATTTGCGCCAGTTGGAACTTTAAATACAATTTTATTTTGCTCTGATAAATTTGTAGATTTCTCTGTAACCATTGGAGATAGAATTTTATCGTATAAATGTATCTTATCCATATTAAGAATATCTCTTTTCTAGTTCTTTTACTGAGCTTTCAGTAAATACAACTTTTTTGAATTTAATAATGTCGTATGAACTAAAATGATTAACATCAGTAATTTTTACGTTTGGAATATTTCTTGCTGACTTTTCAATTTTTTCTTTAGAATTTTTATCTAATATAATTAAAGAATGTGATATTTCTAATTTTTGAATAATTGCATTCATCTCTTTTGTCTTTTTAATTTCAGAACTAAAATCATTTAGTATTAGTAAATTTTTATTAATATTTTTTTCAGTAATGAGAGATGCAACACTTAATTTTTTTTCGTTTTTATTTAGTTTTCTTTTCTTGTAAGAAAGCTCACCTTTGGGTCCATGAGCAATACCACCACCAACAAAGATAGGTGCTTTTCTACTTGCGTGTCTTGCTCCACCCGTTCCTTTTTGGGCGTAAATTTTAGATGTTGGTCCTCTTACTTCGTTTTGTTGTTTTGTTTTTGCATGTCTACCTTTGTAATTTGCATTTGTTTTATACAAAACACTACTTACTAATTTACTATTCACCTTGGCTGAAAAAATTTTATCTAACACCTCAATAGTGTCTTTTTTTCCATCAATACTTAATTTTTCTAATTTCATTATTTCTTCTTTTTATCTGGGGTTTTTTTAGCTTCTTCAGCTGCTGCTATTTTTTCAGATACTGTCATTTTATTTATATTTTTTACAGATTGTCTAACGACTACTTCTGTGTTTTTAGATCCTGGTATAGAACCTTTTAAATATAAAAGTTCGTTTTCTAAGTCTGTTTTGATAATTTCAATATTAAGCATAGTCCTAAGTCTATCACCCATATGACCAGCCATTTTTTTTCCTTTAAAAACTTTTCCAGGATCTTGACTATGTCCTGTGGATCCATGCGCTCTATGCGATACTGATACACCATGACTGGCTCTTAAACCACCAAAATTCCATCTTTTCATAGCTCCGGCGAAACCTTTACCTATTGTTTTTGATCTTGTATCAACAAATTTTGTATCTTTAAATATCTCGAGGCCAAACTCATTGCCTTCTTTATAAGTTTCTGTGTCTTTAACTCTAAATTCTTTTAGTGTCTTTTTAGCTTCTGTGTTTTTTTTAGCAAAAAAGCCTTTCATAGCTTTTGTTAATTTAGAGTTTTTGATTTTACCATAACCTAATTGAACTGCTTTATATCCACGCTTCTCTTCATTAATTACCTGAACTACTCTAGCTTTTTCAACTTTTAAAACAGTAACTGGAACAAGCTGACCTGTTTTATAAAACTCTCTTGTCATACCTATTTTTTTTCCAATTAATGCTATTTCAGTCATAATTAAATTTTAATCTCCACGTCAACCCCTGATGCTAAGTCTAACTTCATTAAAGCTTCAACCGTTTGAGGTGTTGGCTCAATAATATCTATTAATCTTTTATGCGTTCTTGACTCAAATTGTTCTCTACTTTTTTTGTCAATATGAGGGGATCTCAAAACCGTATATCTCTCAATTCTTGTGGGTAATGGAATTGGACCCTTGATAGTTGCACCAGTTCTTTTAACTGTATTAACTATTTCTTCTGTGGAAGCATCTAATATTTTGTTATCGTATGCTCTTAGTTTAATTCTGATATTCTGTTTTTCCATAATTATCCTGCAATCTTTTTGGTTACTTCATCCTGAACATTTTGAGGTACTTTTGAATAATGATCAAAAAACATAGAATATTGTGCTCGACCTTGAGACATTGATCTTAGATTATTAATATATCCAAACATATTTGCTAAAGGCACCATTGCAGTTATCACAGTTGCATTACCTCTTTGCTCTTGAGTGCTTATCTGACCTCTTCTACTATTTAAATCTCCAATAACATCTCCCATGTAGTCCTCTGGTGTAACCACCTCAACTCTCATGACTGGTTCTAATAATTTTAATGTTCCTTTTGAACAAGCTTCTTTAAAACATGCTCTACTAGCTAATTCAAAAGCAAGTACGCTTGAGTCTACATCATGATGTAGTCCATCTAATATTGTTACTTTGTAGTCAATCATTGGAAATCCAGCTAGAATGCCACCATCTGAAACGGTTTCAATTCCTTTTTCTACACCTGGTATAAATTCTTTAGGAATTGCACCACCTTTAATTTTGCTTTCAACTGATCTCCCTGCTCCTGGCTCTTGTGGTTCTACTAATAATTTAACTTTTGCAAATTGACCAGCACCACCACTTTGTTTTTTATGTGTATATTCTACCTCAGACGCATTTTCTAATGTTTCTCTATATGCAACTTGAGGAGCTCCAACATTAGCTTCAACTTTAAATTCTCTTTTCATTCTATCAACAATAATATCTAAGTGAAGTTCACCCATACCTTTAATTATTGTCTGTCCAGATTCTTCATCTGATGTAACTCTAAATGAAGGATCTTCTGCAGCAAGTCTTCCAAGAGCTTCACCCATTTTTTCTTGGTCAGCTTTTGTTTTCGGCTCTACAGCAATTTCAATGACAGGTTCAGGAAATTCCATAGGTTCAAGTAATACAGGGTTACTTTCATCACACAAAGTATGACCTGTAATTGTATTTTTTAAACCTGCTAATGCAACTATATCACCAGCGTTAGCTTCTTTAATGTCTTCTCTTGAGTTCGCATGCATTAACAACATTCTTCCAACTCTTTCTTCTTTGTCTTTTGAAGTATTGTAAACAGCTGTTCCAGTTTTTATAGTTCCTGAATAAATTCTAATAAAAGTTAATGATCCAACAAAAGGATCATTAGCAACTTTAAAAGCTAAAGCTGAAAAAGGTACAGTGTCTTCAAATTTCATCTCAAGCTCATCTTCAGATCCAGGTTTAGTTCCTTTAATTGATCCAATATCTATTGGGCTTGGTAAATAATTTATTGTTGCGTCTAATAATGGCTGAACACCTTTGTTCTTAAATGCTGATCCTGTAGTAATTGGAACAAAACTAAAATTTAAAGTTCCTTTTCTTATACATCTTACAAGATCCTCTTCTTTAATCTCATCTCCATTTAAGTAGGCTTCCATTAAATTTTCGTCTTGTTCAACAGCAGTTTCGACCAGTTCTGTTCTATATTTTTGAGAAATTTCTTTTAAATCATCTGGGATTTCTTTGTATTCCCACTCTGCACCTAAAGCTTCGTTTTTCCAAACTTGTGCTTTCATTTTTACCAGATCAACTACACCCGAGAGTGATGCTTCTATACCAATTGGTATTTGCAGTGGTAAAGGCTTACATCCCAGTCTATCTCTGATCATATCTACACATCTAAAAAAATCTGCACCAGTTCTGTCTAATTTATTAACAAAACATATTCTTGGAACTTTATATTTATCAGCTTGTCTCCATACAGTTTCGGATTGTGGCTCTACACCTGCTACACCATCAAAAACGCATACAGCACCATCTAAAACTTTAAGTGATCTTTCAACTTCAATTGTAAAATCTACGTGACCAGGAGTATCGATTATATTAATTCTATGATCATTCCAAAAACAAGTAGTAGCAGCTGAAGTAATAGTAATTCCTCTTTCTTGCTCTTGCTCCATCCAGTCCATTGTTGCTGCACCATCATGAACTTCGCCTATCTTATGACTTTTGCCAGTGTAATATAATATTCTTTCAGTAGTGGTAGTTTTTCCAGCATCTATATGAGCCATGATACCAATATTTCTATATTTATCTAATGTATGTGTTCTAGCCATAATTTTTTACCACCTAAAATGTGCAAAGGCTTTATTTGACTCTGCCATTTTATGCACATCCTCTCTTTTTTTAACTGCAGCACCTTTTTTTTCATAAGCATCAAAAAGTTCATTAAATATCTTATCAGACATATGTTTGTCTTTTCTTTTTCTTGCAGAATCAACTAACCATCTAATTGCTAAAGCTTGAGCTCTTTTGCTTTTTACTTCTACTGGTACTTGATAAGTTGCTCCACCAACTCTTCTAGATCTTACTTCTACAGTTGGTTTAATATTATTGATTGCCTCGTTAAAAATATTTATTGGCTCATCTTTTGATTTTGTTTTAATTTTTTCTATTGCATCATATACTATCTTGGCTGCAACACCTCTTT
>CABXUR010000015.1 GCA_902515485.1 uncultured Pelagibacteraceae bacterium
TCAGCAAAAACATCTAACATTTGAAAACCTTCAAATGATACTAAGAGAACTATAGATACAAAACTTAAACCGAATGCTATTGGAATTCCTGAAAATAAGACTATCAGAGTAAAAACTGCAACAATTAAAGCTATTATTAATGGATCCATTAATCACTATCCTTTTCATCAGTAAGTTTCATTATTTCGGCTATGTACTGAAGGATCATTAATGCAGCACCAATCATCATGGATGAATACGGTACCCATAACGGTGGATCCCAAACCGTTCCAGTTGTATAGTTTTTTGTAAATGCTTCTTCAACCATCAAGAAACCAAAATAAAATAGAATTAAGAAGAATAATAAGCTTAAGAAAGATGTAAAAATTTTAAGCCTTAAAATATTCTTTTTAGACAAAAAATCATAGATCCATTCCATACTCACATGTGCTTTTTCACTTAAAACGTATGCACTTCCAATAAATGTAGAGGCAACTAGAAGCATAGTTACAAGTTCCGTTTGCCAAGTTATTGCTCTTTGAAAAAAATATCTTTCAAAGACTAATTCAACAATTATCAAAATTGATAAAAGTAATGCCGTTACAGCAAAAGCCCCACAAAGTTGGGCTATCATATCACAGAATTTATAATAATTTTTTTTCATAAAAAAACCCCCGTTTACAAAATAAACAGGGGTTCTTTATATATTAATTTATTTAACTGCTAAAGCCATTTCCATAAGCTTAGCACCACCTGGTACTTGCTCAGCAAACGCTTTATGAGATGATTTTTTAGCAATTTCAATCCATGCCGCATGATCTTCTGCAGTCATATATACAAGCTCAACACCAGCAGCCTTATAAGCATCTTCAAATTTCTTATCAAGATTTGCTACTTGTTCAGTCATATATTGTTCAGCAACTTTTCCAGCAGCCATTAAAGCTTTTTGTTGTTTAGAGCTTAAAGCATCAAAAGATTTTTTTGACATTAAGATAGGCTCATACATAAACCATAGACCAAATTTTCCTGGAGGTGTTGCACATTTAACTTGCTCATAAATTTTGTAACTTACAAAACTTCCTGAACTTGTATTTGCACCAGTTAATACACCTGTTTGTAATCCAGTATAAATCTCAGAAGAAGGCATACTTTGAATCCCTGCACCTGCAGCTTCTAACATTTGGTTAAATGCTTTACCGGCAGCTCTCATTACTTGACCTTTTACATCACTAGGATTTCTAATACATTTAGATTTTGAAGCAAATCCACCACCTAGCCAAGCATCAGAAAGTACAACAACACCCGCGTCATTAATAATTTTCTTAATCTCAGTCATCATTGGAGATTTATTAAATCTTAATGCATGATCATGATTTTTAACTGTTCCTGGCATTAAAGTAGCACTAAATTCTGGATGAAATTTAGATGCATAACCTAAAGGGAAAGCAGAAATATCTAATTGACCTGTTGTCATAGGTTTCCACTGCTCTTTTGGTTTGTATAAAGATTTTGCTGGATAAATTCTAATATCGATATCGACATTAGCTTTTTTAACTTCATCAGCAATAATTTGAACCATTTCATGACGTGGGTCATAAGATCCATCAGCTCTTGGGGTTCCTGGCCATTGGTGACTTGCTTTTAAAGTAACAGCATAAGCTGAACCAATCATTGTGAACGCCAAAACTAATGAAGTAAAATATAAAGATAATTTTTTAAACATTATTTTTTCCTCTCAATTGTTATTTAATTCGTGCATTAAAATGAAGATGTTGATAAGAGTCAAGGTCTCAAAATAACTACAAAAATTTATGGATGGACCTTTAAAAAACTTATTAGTAGTTGATTTAACTAGAGTATTAGTTGGGCCTTATTGCACAATGATATTATCTGATCTTGGTGCAAGAGTTATAAAAGTTGAGGCTCCAGAAATTGGCGATGACTCGCGTAAATTTGGCCCATTTGTTCAAGACTATTCTGCTTATTTCATGTCGCTTAATAGGGGTAAAGAAAGCATTGCCTTAAATTTAAAAAATGAGGATGATAAAAAAATTTTTGATAAAATTCTATCTAAAGCAGATATTTTAGTAGAAAATTTTAAACCGGGCACGTTAAAAAAATGGGGTTATGGTTGGGATGAAGTAAATAAAAAATATCCTAAACTCATTTATGCATCTGCTTCTGGTTTTGGACAAACAGGTCCTTTAAAAGAATTGCCAGCATACGACATGGTAGTTCAAGGTATGGGAGGATTAATGAGTGTTACTGGTCAACCCAACTCAGAACCAACAAGAGTCGGTACATCCATTGGTGATATCACAGCTGGATTGTTTACAGCTATTGGTATTAACGCAGCTTTATATGACAGACAAAAAACTGGAAAAGGAATGTTCATAGATGTCTCTATGCTTGATTGTCAAATAGCTATACTTGAAAATGCAATTGCTAGATATTTATCAAAAAATGAAATTCCTGAACCAATGGGTTCAAGACATCCTTCTATTGCACCTTTTGAAGCTTTCAAAACAAAAGATAGCTACATTATAGTTGCTGCTGGTAATGATAAATTGTTTGAAAAATTATGTAATGTTTTAAAAATTCCAGAAGTTAGTATAGATGAAAAATTTAATTCCAATTCTTCTAGAGCAAAAAATATAGATAAACTAAAAATAATTTTAGAAAATAAGTTATCATCAAAATCTACAACCGATTGGGTAAATGAAATGGAAAAAGAAAGAATTCCTTGTGGCCCTATATACAACATTAAAGAAGCAGTTGAGAATCCACAGGTTGAAGCAAGAAATATGATTGTCAAAGCTTATCATAAAGTTATTGGGGATTTCAAATTAGCAGGTAATCCTATTAAAATGTCAGCTTACAAAGATCCAAATAAAAGAGGTGACATACCCGATTTAGATGAACACCGGGAAAAAATACTTAAGGAATTTAATTAAATATATTATAAGGAGACATTATTATGTTAGACAAAAGAAAATTTTATATAAATGGAAAATGGGTTTCTCCAAGTAGACCTAACGATCTTGATGTAATCAATCCATCTACCGAAGAAGCCTTTGCAACTATCTCTCTTGGCTCAAAAGAGGATACAAATGCTGCAGTTAGTGCTGCAAAAAAAGCGCTAGTCACATGGAGTGAAAGTTCGAAAGAAGAAAGGGTAAAACTTCTTGAAAAATTGTTAGATATTTATAAAAAAAGATATTCTGAAATGACAGAAGCCATATCTATGGAAATGGGAGCTCCAATGGATTGGTCAAATGATGCTCAAACTTCAAGTGGTCAATCACACTTAGAAGATTTCATAGTCAGATTAAAAGAATTTAAATTTGATGAACAATTTAGTCCTGAGTCAAACAATCGAATTTGTTATGAGCCTATAGGGGTGTGTGGTTTGATTACACCATGGAATTGGCCTATTAATCAGATAGCATTAAAAGTTGTTCCTGCATTCGCAACTGGATGTACCATGATCCATAAACCCTCAGAAATTGCGCCTATATCAGCTATGTTGTTTGCTGAAATGATAGATGAAGCAGGCTTTCCTGCCGGTGTTTTTAATCTAGTAAACGGTGATGGTGTTGGTGTGGGTACTGATATTTCAACCCACCCTGATATTGATTTAGTATCTTTTACAGGATCAACACGTGCAGGAAAACTAATATTAAAGAATGGAGCTGATACGATTAAGAGAGTTTGTCTTGAGCTTGGTGGTAAAGGTGGAAACATTGTTTTTGCTGACTCCCACCCTAATGCGGTTCGTGATGGTATTAGAAATGTAATGAGCAATTCAGGCCAATCATGTGATGCACCTACAAGGATGCTAGTTGAAAAATCAATTTATGAAAGAGCTATAAAAGAGGCTGCCGAAGAAGCTAATTTGATAAAAGTTGATCACGCTTCTAAAAAAGGAGATCACATAGGTCCAGTTGTTTCAAAAGTTCAATACAATAAAATAATTAGTTTAATACAGAGTGGTATTGATGAAGGTGCTACCTTAGCCGCTGGTGGTCCTGAACTACCTAATGGTATGAATAAAGGTTACTTTATTAAACCAACCATTTTTACAGATGTGACTAATGATATGAGAGTGGCTAAAGAGGAAATATTTGGCCCTGTTCTTTCAATTATTCCATTTGAAACCGAGGAAGAAGCTATCAAAATTGTAAATGAAACAGAATATGGTCTTGGAAATTATTTACAAACTGAAGACAAAGAAAAAGCTAAAAGAATTTCTAAAAAACTTAAAGCAGGAACGATTTATGTTAATGGAATTGGTGCTGACCCAGGTGCCCCATTCGGTGGTTACAAACAATCAGGGAATGGACGTGAAGGTGGTGTGTGGGGACTACATGAATACTTAGAAGTAAAAACAATTACGCACTGGCCAAAATAATATGATTGGTTATATCATGGTTGGAACTAATGATTTAGATCGTGCAATAAAATTTTATGATGAATTGTTTAAAATTTTAGATTTAGAAAGAATTGAGACTGACGATGTTTGTGCAGGTTATTCTCAAAAAGGTGGTGATGGAAAAGTTGAGTTTTATGTTACAAAACCAGTAAATAAAAAAGAAGCGACTATAGGTAATGGTTCTCAAGTTTCATTTATAACTAATTCTAGAGATATTGTAGACAAATTTCATGAACTTGGTCAACAACTGGGAGCAACAAGTGAAGGTTCTGGTGGTGAAAGACCAGTAGGTTCAGGAGTTTATTATTCTTATATTCGTGATCTAGACGGAAATAAAATCTGTGCGTTTACAAACAATAAATAGGTAATGTCTTACCAATTTATAAAAGAAAAATTAGATAAAAATAATGTTATAATACTTGATGGAGGTAATGGTGGAGAACTAGAGCAAATTGGTGCAAAGATGGACAAAGATTTGTGGGCTGGAAAGAGTGCAATTGATGATCCAGATAAACTTTTTCAAGTACATGAAAATTATATAAAATCAGGAGCAGATGTAATTACATCAAATACTTACGCAATTACCCCTATATCAATGAAAGAATATGGTTATGAGAAATTTACTCAGGAATGGAATAAAAAAACTGTTGATATAGCATTAAAAGCTGCTGCCTCGACTGAGAGAGAAATTGCAGTTGCTGGTTCCGTTTCTACATCTGGGAGTTGGGATAAATTAACAAAGAATGAGATAACGCCTGGATTTTCTCAACAGTTAACAATTTTATCAGATGCAGGTGTTGATTTGATTATTTTAGAAGCAATGACTTCTAAAGATGAAACAGTTGAAAGCATTATTGAATGTTCATCTAAAATTAATTTACCAGTATGGCTTTCTATCTCTTGTGCAATGAATAATGAGGAAGGAAAGTTAATGCATGGGTATCAAGAGAGTGTGACAAATTCCAAAGCTCAGTTTTATGATTATTTAGAAAATTCATTATTAAAATTTACTCAACTTCATAAAGGGCCAATTTTAGTTGCTCACTCTGACATTAAAGTAACAAGTGAAGCAGTAAAAATTCTTAAAAAAATTCACAAAGGATCAATTGGTGCTTATCCTAATAATGGTTATTTTGAAAAACCAAATTGGAAGTTAGTAGATGATATTTCACCATCTTCGTATCTTGAAGAGGCAAAATCATGGGTATTAAATGGTGCGCAAATTATTGGAGGATGTTGTGGCGTTGGACCAGATAAAATTAAAGCTATATCAGTTTTAAAATAAATTATGTATTTTAAATTGAATGTATAAAAAAAAAATTATTAGTGAACCAAACCCCTCTCTCAAAATTATAAGAGATAATAAACCAAAATGGTATTTACCTGAAACAAGAAGAGAAGGCTACAGAAATTTACACAAAATTAATAGGTATGGTTTGTTATTTAGATCTGATCAAGTTTTAATTTTAAATAAAAATTATAATCCTGAAATTGAAAAAATTATTTCTGTACAAAAAATGATAAGTCATAAATATTTTTGCTCATTATTAGTTGGGAAAGATCAAGATATTCTTTTTGAAAAATATGCGGATGATTTTAATGAGTATACTCCTCAAACTATAATGTCTATTACAAAAATGTTTGTTAATTTATTCATAGGTGAACTTGTCGAAAAAAAAATAATCGATTTAAATAAAACTGTTGCTGACTATTTGCCAAATATAAATTCTGGATATGCATCAGCAAAAATTCAGGATGTGTTAGATATGAATATACAAAACTCTTATAGTGAAGATTATACGGATCCCTATACATCATCTTTTTTACATGAGCCTGTTTGTGGATGGAGACTTCCTAACGACCAAAATTATAAAATTCTTCAAGAAGAGTTTCTAAATTCAATTGAGTCTATTAAGGGAGAAACATTAGAAAATAAAAATGATTTATCTCACTATAAGTCAGCAAATACTGATGTCTTAGGTGTAATAATTGAGAAAGTTAGTGGAAAGAAATTAAAAGACTGGTTGTTAGAAGCCGTTGAGGCGGCGGGTTTTGAAGATGCTATGTATATGGGAACTGATAGAGATAGTATGCCGTGGATTTCGGGTGGAGGATGCTTGATTTCAAGAGATTTTTTAAGGTATGGACTTTTATTCTCCAGAAAAGGCCATGGTGTAGAAAATAGAAAAGTTGGCTCAGAAAAATTTTTAAATGAAACTCTTGCAAATAAGGGTACTAAATATATGGAGTTATCTACCGATAAATATCTATACTATTCTAATTCATCTATGAAATGTGGTGATTGGATTGGTCATTCTGGTCTTGGTGGTCAATTTTTAGCAATAAATTTAAAGAATGGAATTGTTGCATCATACTTTTCTGTCATTGAAACAGACTCTGGCACTGATGAAAATTATAAAAGAGATATGATCAATATGTTAGATGAAATTGTTAATAAAAATTTCTAGAAATTAACTTTGATTAATTTTACCTGCTATTAAAATTTTTCTCTGCATTTCTCGAAGAACAGGTTTTTCAATAAGCTTTCCATCAATTACTACTAAACCAGTATCCGACTTATTGAATTGGTCTACAATTCTTTTAGCTTTAATAATTTCTTCTTTAGAAGGTGTAAAAATTTCATTCAACATATTTATTTGTTTTGGATGAAAAAAATGGTCTAAATTGAGTTAAGTATATGTAAAAAATATTTTCTATTAAGGGTTGAATAGTAAATTTTTTTTAAAAAAAATAAAATAATATCTATATGAAAAAATTAATTCTTATTTTTATTTTCATCTTATTGCTTCCTTTAAAAGTTTTTGCGGATTATGTTTTAGAACCTGCAAATTGTACTTTAAAAAAACAAAAAAATTGTGGAGCTTATCTTTACAACAATAAAACAGGAGCAACATATTTTTGTACTTTAGAAGAGTGTAAAGAAATTATGTCAGCCTTAGAGGAATTTACAGTGGAAGAAACCAAGGGTTCAAAAGAGTCTAAAAAATCAAAAATTCCTAAATTTAAGAAAAAAGAAAAAAAGAAATCTAAAATTCCAAAATTTAAAAAATCTGAATAATTTATTTTAATCTTTAGATTTTAATTTCTTAGTTTCAGCAATAGTTATTTCTATCGCTGATCTAATCTCATTACAAAAGTTTAAATCATCTCCAATAAATGTTCCTTTGATAAAACTTTGATTTATGACACCATTTTCTTTCATAAAATCCATATAATTAGATACTTGGTTCTCCACACTGTTTTGATATTCTTTTTCAACATCTTGATAATTTAATTTTTTAATCTTTGCTAATGTTAAAATACCAAATGGATACAAGTAATTTGCTGTCGCAAAAAAACTTTTTGACAAATCTGGATGATCTTCTCTAGTAATTTCTGTAATTGCAGAATTTAAAGAAACACAACTTTTAATAATTTTGTAAGTTAAATTGTCATCTTCAAGAAGTTCTTGTATATTATAAAAGCCTAATCGTTCAACTTTTTCAGCTAATAGCGATGTTGTAAAAAATAAAAAAAAGATTAAAATTTTTTTCATTATTATTAATTAGTTTTACCTAGTGTATTCAATAATATTACACCTATTATTATAAAAGATATTCCAATAATAGCATAACTATTTGGTATTTGATTATATTTAAATATTCCAAAAATCGTCACTACCGTAATAGTCAAACCTCCATAAGTCGCATAAGCAAAACCAACCGGTATGGTGTTCATTGATTTTGATAAGCAAAAAATACACGAGATAATTGTTATGATACAAAAAATAGTAGGAACAATATTAGTAAAGCTATTTGTTGCTTTTAAAAAACTATTAGATGAAATTCCAAGTATTATTGCAATTATTAAATATATGTATCCACTTATTAGATTCATTTAAATATTAGAATTTTTATTTTTAAAAAAATCATTTAAAAAATAGGGCAAACCATCAGGGTTTGTCCACAAACCACTTTTTCCACCTTCTTTAATTAGTAATTTGATATTATCAATTTTAAGATGTGGATTAACTATTTTACTCAAATCGTAAATTGTAATTAATGCTGTATTCACACCCATAATTGCTTCCATCTCAACACCAGTTTTTGCAACAGCTGATACAACACAAAAAACTTCAAGAGAATTATCTTTATCATGCATTATTATTTTCGTTTCAGTGTGATCAATTGGCAAAGGATGACACAAAGGGATTAATTCACTTGTTTTTTTTACACCTAACACAGCAGAAATTTCAGCTAAAGTAATTGGATCTCCTTTTGGCATTTTTTTATTGCTAATTAAATCAAAAACTTCTTTGCCAACATAAATCTTTCCGGAGGCTAATGCTCTTCTAAATGTTTCTTTTTTTGATGAAACATTAACCATATTAAATGAATTTTTTTTAAAAATTTCATCTGCCCAATCTTTTAATTCATCTTTGTTGATAACTTTTAAGTTTTTCATATTAACCACCTAATGTAGACAAATTTTTTGTTAATCCTGTATCACCAAGCTCTAAATAATGAGACTCTTTTTTAAGATGTAATTGTTTTAAAATAAGATCTACAAGTTCATTTTTCTGATTATCATTTTGTAATAAATGTCGAATGCTAATCCCAGTATTGCCAAATAAACATAATCTTAAATCACCCCTCGAAGTAATTCTCAATCTATTACATGTTTTACAAAAATCTTTTGAATAAGGTGCAATTAAACCAAATTTACCTTTGTATTCTGGGTGAATAAAATTTAATGATGGGCCAGCATCTTTACCAAAAGTTTGATAAATCCAATTATTATTTTCTAGATAATCTCTAAATATCTTTGAGGAGATATGATTTTTTTTAAAATAATCTAAATTATCTCCAGTTTGCATCAATTCTATAAATCTAAAATCTATTTCATTATTTTTAATAAAATTTCCAAATTTTTCAAAATCTTCATAGGTATCGTTTATATCTTTAAGCAAAACGGCATTAACTTTGATATTTTTGAAATTAAGATCTTGTAGGATTTTAATCCCTTCTAAAATCTCTGGGAGTCTGTCATGACCAGTAAGTTTTTTAAAAGTCTCTCTATTTAAACTATCTATACTGATATTAATTCCATCCAATCCACAATTATACAATTGATTTGCAATTTTATTTAATCTGTAACCATTTGTGGTCATTGTTATCTTTGGAATATTTGAATTTTGCTTCATATTTTTAAGAATATCAAAAAAATCTTTTCTAACCGTTGGCTCTCCTCCAGTAAGCCTAATCTTACAAACACCTAATTCTGATAATGCTTTTGTTAATCTCGATATTTCTTCACCCGACATAAAACTTCTATTGTCCCCTGGTGTTTTTTTATATCCCTGTGGTAAACAGTAGGTGCATTTATAATTACAGACATCAGTAATAGATAATCTTATATATGGAAATTTTCTTCCAAAAGTATCTGTAAGTGTTTTCATTGATGTTTTTTTATATTATATTTTATAATAAATCATGGACAAAATTTTAACTAGTAATGAAATTACCCAATTTAAAAATGATGGTGCAATATTTTTAAAGGATGTGTTCGATATTGATTGGATTAATAAACTAAAAAAGGGCATTGAAAGAGATATAAAAAACCCTAGTCCCAGATTCAAATCTCATACCATTGAAGAAAATGTTCCTAAATATTTAGAAGATTATTGGACGTGGGATTTAGTTCCAGAGTTTAAAGATTTTGTGTACAATTCTCCATATGCAAAAATAGCCTCAGAACTGATGGAAGCAAAAAGAATTAACTTAGTAATGGATAATTGGTTTTTGCGAGAAGCTGGTTCAAAATCCTCAACTCCATTCCATCATGATATAAGTTATTTTGATATGGATGGAACCATGTGTGTTCTTTGGTTGCCTCTTCAACCTACTGGTAAAAATGAAGGAGTGGTATGGGTAAAAGGCTCTCATTTATGGAATAAACTTTTTTTAAGAGTACTTTTTAAAGATGGACATAAAGTAGAGGGAAATGAATGTATAATTGATGGAAAAAAATATGAACTTCCCCCAGATATTTTAGGCAATAAAGATAAGTATGAATTTTTACAGTGGGATTGCCAATTAGGAGATGCTGTAATATTTGATATGAGGACACTTCATGGAACACTTAGCTCATCAATTCCACAGAAGACCTTAAGTAGATATACGTTAAGAGTTGCAAAAGAAGATACCAAAATTAATTATGTTGGTGATTGGACAAGTTTTAATTATCGTAAAGCTATGCAGGACGGTGGTTACAAAGAGGGTGATAGTTTAGGTGGAAAAATGTTTCCTGCTTTATATGAAGCTAATTAACTTCCAATTTTTAAAACTGGAAGTTAATTTAAATAATTATCCAGCTGGTTTGTAGCCAGACATTGACTTTGCAGCTTGTTCAGCAGCCTTATTCATATCCATTTCCTCTAGGATAATCATATTTTCTACTGTACCACTTGCTTCAACAGCTAATTTAACACCAGCAAAATTTTCAAAAGGCATATCACCAGATGTTACAGCACAAAAATCATATTGACCTCGTGTAATAGCAAACGACTCTAATTTACCACCAGCGGACTCAGTTAATGCTTTTACTGCTACCGATCTATCTTGAGTTGGATCTTTAATAAAACCTTGAAAAGCTTTTGGGGTATAATTTCCCATAACAATGTATTTTGCCATATTTTTTCCTTTCTTTATTAATTTGAAAGATTAAATCATATTTGTTAAGAATTTCTTAATTATTTATTTTATTCAACTTTAAAGTTTGCAAATTATGTACGAAAAATTTGGACAATTTATCGATGGCAATTGGTCGCCCTCTGAAAATGGAGAAACTTATGAAGTAATCAATCCTGCAACTGAAGAAGTGTTAGGTCATGCTTCAAAAGCTTCTTCTTCTGATGTCCAACGAGCATTACTATCGGCTGAGCAAGGATTAAAAGTTTGGAAAAAAACTCCACCTTGGCAGAGGTCATATGTTTTGAGAAAGATTGCTGATAAAATGAGAGAAAGAAAAGACACATTGGCTAAATGGATGACTTTAGAAAATGGAAAACCTCTAGCAGAAGGTATTGGAGAAACAAATGGAGCAGCAGATATTTTTGAATGGAATGCTGAGGAAACAAAAAGAATTTTTGGTCAAACAATAGAAAGTAGGTTTGAAGATACAAGAGTTCATGTGTACTACCAACCAGTTGGAGTTGTTGCTGCATTATCACCTTGGAATTTTCCTCTTATTTTAGCTGCAAGAAAAATTTCTACAGCTCTTGCAGCAGGCTGTTCAGTAATAATTAAACCTGACACTATTACGCCTGGCATAGTCATGGAGTTAGTAGATATTTGTAGAGAATGTGGTGTGCCACCTGGAGCAATTAATTTGTTATCTGGCGACCCACCAAGTATAGCTTCTCAATTAATCCAATCTGATATTATTAAAAAAATTTCGATCACTGGCTCAGTCAGAGTTGGAAAACTAATCCTAAAACAAGCTGCAGATAAGGTTCAAAGAGTTACAATGGAATTAAGTGGCCATTCACCTTTTATTGTGTTTGATGATGCTGATGTAAAAAAAGCAACTGATATGGCAATTGCTGCTAAATTTAGAAATAATGGACAGGTATGTATTTCACCTAATAGATTTTATATTCATGAAAATAAGAAAAATGAATTTATAGATTTATTTATAGAGAAAACAAAAAAATTAAAAATTGGTAATGGTATGGATCCTGATACTCAATTAGGTCCATTAACAACTCAAAAAAGATTAAATGAAGTTGAAGAATTAGTTGAAAAAACTAAACAAGAAGGAGCAAAAGTTTTATTAGGTGGAAAAAGACCAGCTGGTTTTAACAAAGGTTTTTTTTATGAACCAACAATTTTTGATGATGTAAAAGATGATTTTACTATAATGAAAGAAGAACCTTTTGGACCTTTAGTTCCAATGTTATCTTTTAAATCTTTTGATGAGGTAATTGAAAGAGCCAATGATCATGAGCTAGGATTGTGCAGTTATGTTTGTACAAATTCAATGGAAACAGCTCATTTAGCATCTGAACAACTAGAGACAGGATCTGTTGCAGTTAATACAGGTTTTGTAGCGATTGCTGAAGCACCTTTTGGAGGTATAAAACAAAGTGGCTACGGAAGAGAAGGTGGATCAATGGCAATAAAAGACTATCTAAATGTAAAATATACTCATTTAGGTATAAAAGGGTAATTACTCTATAATTTTAAAATCAGATTTATATTTATCAGTAAGCGTTAAACCTAAACCCAAAACATTATCATCTAAATCAATAAGACCATTTGTAGGAGAAGGGTCACCTTCAAAAATATAATAGAATAATTCATTACCTATTTCTACGTCATGAACAGGAAAGTATTCTGATATAGGACAATTTACATTTGCCATGGTTAAGTGATAATTATGCATTTGCCCAGCATGCGGAACAACTGGAATTTGATAAGCTTCAGCTAATGCATTAATTTTTTGAGCAGCAGTTATACCTCCAACTCTATTAGTATCATATTGTATATAGCTGATTGCTTTTAAATCTAACAATTGCTTGAAACCAAACAAACTAAATTCATGTTCTCCACCAGATATTGGTATCATATTCATATTATTAAGTTCTGCATAACCATGAATATCATCTGCAATCACAGGTTCTTCTAACCATCTAGGATTAAATTTCATTAATTTTGGAATCATTCTTTTTGAGTAATCTAAATTCCAACCCATGTAGCACTCAAGCATTAAATCAGCATCCTCACCAATAACTTCTCTTACTGCTTCAACTAATTTAATATTATTTTTCATACCTTCAGGACCATCTTTAGGTCCCCAGCCAAACCGCATTTTGTACATATTGAAACCTTGATTTTTATAAATTTCAGCCTCTTTTTGTAATTCTTTAAGTGGTTGACTGTAGAGCTTTGATGCATAAACAGGAATTTTTTCTTTAGTTCTTCCACCCAATAATTTGAAAACAGGTTTTTTGGTAATTTTTCCAATAATATCCCATAGAGCTATATCAATAGCTGATATTGCTGTCATACCAACACCTTTTCTTCCCCATGCTAAAGTTCTTCTATACATCTTTTCCCAAATGTAAGCATAATCAAATGGATCTTCTCCAATTACGAGAGGTTTTAAATATGTATCAATTGTTTTTTTTGTTACTTGAGGAGCTAAGGCTGCATTACCTATTCCAACTACACCATCATCAGTTTCAATTTCACAAACTAGCCATTCATGAAATCTAAAAGATCCCATAGCATCTGATTTTTCATAAAGTACATCAGAAGCATTCGTACAAAAATTATTTTGTGGTGGAACTGTTTTTCCTGTCCATTGATATACAGAAGTTTTAATATTTTTAATTTTGCTCATTTAATTTATTTTCAGCCATTGTTAATGCAATTTTAAATGAATTCAAAGTTGGTTCCAAATTAGCTTTATTTTTACCTGCAATATCAAAGGCTGTACCATGAGCGGGAGTTGTTATTGGTACTGGCAAACCTCCTTGAACAGTAACACCTCTGTCAAAACCAAAGGCTTTAAGACCTGATTGCAAGGCATCATGGTACATACCAACAATACAATCATGATTTTTATTTTTATAAGCAGTTATAAAAGATGTATCACAAGGCAATGGACCATCAGCATTAATACCAAGTTTTTTTGCTTCTTCAATTGCAGGAATAATTTCATCTTTTTCTTCTGTTCCAAACTCAGCGTGTGGGTTTAGAGCTTGTACGGCAACTCTTGGACTTTCAATACCATTTAATTTCATTGCCTCATTAATCAGCTTAATTGGTTTCATAATTTTTTCTTTTTTAACATGATCTGCAACTTCTTTAATTGGAATATGAGACGTAACTCTAGCCGTCCAAAAATTATCAATTACATTAAATTCACAAAAAAAATTTTTTACATTTAATTTTTCAGCCATTAAATGTAATTCATCTGAATATTTGTTACCACCAAGCTTCATACTTGTTTTATTAAATGGGCCAAAATTAATCGCATGAACTTTATTTTCTTTGGCAAGTTCTAATGCTAAATTTAATGCAGACAATACACTTTCACCAGATTCTTTAGAGCACTCAGATAATTTATAATCATGGTTTTTACCTTTAGAGATATCTAAAAAATATTTATTTCCATTTTGAAATTTAATTTGATTAAAATCTTCTACAAATTTAAAATCATGTTTGTTACCAGATATTTTGTTGCCTTGTTCTAATATATTTTTTTCACCTATAACAACTATGTTGGCTTTGTTTGTGATTTCCTCTGTTAATAATTTTGAAATTAATTCAGGTCCAATACCAGAAGGGTCGCCTAACAGTAAGGCCATATTAATTTTATTTTGAGGCATTTTTTTCTTTACGCTTTGTATCAGATTATGTTTATATAATTAATTATAAATTAACTAAAGAGGGAAATAATGAAAAAGAGTTTTAAATTATTTTTAGCTGCTGCAGTTTTGGTAACTGAATTTTTCGTTGTTGCACTTCCATTAATGATCACTTCTGCAAAAGCAGATGGTCATCCAATTCAAGCAATTACTCACGCTGGCTTTGGAGGTGGTACAGATGTAACTACTAGAATGATGTTATTAAGAACTAGAAGGTATCTAAAACAAGATATGCAATTAGTTAACAAAAAAGGTGGCGGTGGAGCTGCGTCTATGGATTACATGATGACGTTACCAGCTGACGGACAACACACATTAACTTGGACTACTGGTCATGCTGTATCAATGGCTTTGGGTAAAACTAAAGTTAAATTAAGTGATATGCAGCCATTAGCTAGAGGTACAGATGACCCTCAGTTATTTGTTGTTAATTGTAAAAATGACATAAAGGACGCTAAGAAATTTATTAGTGCTCAAAAATCAAAATCACTTAAATATGGTACAACTCATGTAGGTGGAATTGATGATGTCAGTGCAATTGCATTTACAAAAAAAGGAAAACTAACAGATCCAACAATCGTTCCTTATAAAGGTGTAGGACCTATTAAAACTAACCTTATCAAAGGAGATATTGATGTAGGTGTTTTAAACTTAGGTGAAGCTGTAACTGAGATAGAAGATGGTACATTATGTGTATCAGTTGTACTAGCTAGTAACAGAATGGAAAAACTAAGTAATGTTCCTACTGCAACTGAATTAGGAATTCCTGTTGTTCTTTCAACTGTAAGAGGTTTTGTAACAAAAAAAGGTGTTCCTGCAGATAGAAAGAAACAATTAGAGAACGCAATGATAAAAGCTATGGAACACAAATATTTCCAAAGTTTTTTAACAGACATTGGTCTTGATTCAACTAGTGTAGTTGGAGCTGATGAGTGGGGTAAGCAAATGGAAGTTATGCTTGCTGAAATGACTGCTCAGCTAAAAGCTTTAGGTTACATTAATTAATTTAAAGAAAGTAC
>CABXUR010000016.1 GCA_902515485.1 uncultured Pelagibacteraceae bacterium
AATGGTTGAGCATAGTAAAGAACTTCAAATTGTTTTAGATAAACTTAGAAGACAACCAATGGCAATTAAAAAATATGTAACAGTATGTAAAAAAGATTTTGAAGATTATAGAATTGGAATAGTTACTGGAGTGAGAGGAGAACCAGTTGAAATTTTAGAAGAATCATTTTCTTCTGAAGAAGCAGTTGAACATGCAATTTTTTTAAAAAGAATTTTAGATCTTTTAGAAAGACACGGACAATGATCAAAATTAAAGGGCATATAAAATGTTAAGAATTACAGGATATAGTGATAAGTACACATCTTTTCCAGGTGATGAGATTAAATTTTATGTTAATTCAGAAAAAAATGAAAATTATGAAGTTCAAATTGTAAGGTTAATTCATGGAGATACAAATCCTGAAGGGCCAGGGTATAAAGATGAAGAGATAGGTGCTGAATGTAATAGAAATTATCAAGGAAAAAATCAAAAAATTCATGGTGGCTCATATATTATAATACCTCAAGATGAAAGACTAAATACAACAAGTTTTACTCTACAAGCTTACATCTTCCCTACAACACCAGATAAAGGTAAACAGGGGATTTTAACAAAATGGAATGATAAAACTCAAAGTGGTTATGGGTTATTTATAGATGAGAATAGCTGTTTATCAGTAATGATAGGAGATGGTGGGGGACAAACAACTTCAGTTTCAAGTGAAAAAAAATTAATGAGAAAAGTTTGGTATTTGGTAGCAGCTACATATGATGCTGAAACTGGAAAATTAAAACTATATCAAGAACCTTGCGTTACACCTACTAATGGTGGACTTGGTATGTCACTTCTTCATCCAGCTGACGAAACAACAGCTTATATTGAATCTATCAGCAACTTAAAACCAAGAGCAAATGACGCTCCTTTTTTAATGGCCGCAAGTTCATTAAATGATAGATCAGGAAGACATATTTTTGGGGGACATTTTAAAGAAGCACTAAGTCCTATTGAATTGCCAGAACAAACTTTAACTTATAACGGTAAGATAGATAGACCAAGACTTAGTAAAAAAGCATTATCTAAATCAGAGATAGAGTCTCTCGCTAGAGGTTTTAGCGGTTGTACTTCTGAATTAAGATCTGAAGTGATAGGAGCTTGGGATTTTCATGCTAACATCACTAAAAATATGGCATCAACTTTAATTGTTGATATGACATCTAACCATCTTAATGGCTTTATTGTAAATTTACCATGCAGAGCTATGACAGGATACAATTGGACTGCTGATGAGATGGTATTTCATCACAAACCAGAAGAGTACGGCGCTATTCATTTTCACGACGATGACATTGATGATGCAAGATGGGATGTAGATTTTGTTTATAAAGTCCCAGATAAAATTAGAAGTGGAGTTTATGCAGCAAGATTAAGAATAAATGGTGAAGATTCTGCTGAAACAGAGGATTTTATTCCATTTGTAATCAAACCTCCCAAAGGAAAAAATACTTCAGACCTTCTATTTGTTTTGCCAACAAATAGTTACATAGCTTATTCAAATGACAACCTTGGTACTAATTCAGTTGTGGCTCAATTATTAGCTGGAAAAGTGCCAGTTATGTCAGCTTCAGATTTGTATTTAAATGAACATAGAGAATACGGTTTATCAACTTACTGTCAACATTCTGATGGAAGTGGTGTTGCAATTGCATCTAGACTAAGACCTATTTTAAATATGAGACCAAAATATAGACATTGGTTATCACCGTCTCTATGGCAACTTAATGCAGATTTACATTTAACTGATTGGTTAGAAGAAAAAAATTTAGATTTTGATGTTGTTACAGATGAAGATTTACATTTAGAAGGTGTAGAATTATTAAATCGATACAAATGTGTCTTAACAGGATCACATCCTGAATATAGTTCTGAAAAAATGTTAGCAGCTTATGAACAATATCAGCTCAATGGTGGAAGATGGATATACTTAGGTTCAGACGGTTTTTATTGGATTAGCGAATATCACCCTGACAATCCAAATATCATTGAAGTTAGAAAAGGGGAAGCAGGAACTAGAGCATGGACTGCAAACCCAGGAGAATACAACAATGCTTTTGATGGAAAATATGGAGGTATGTGGAGAGCTAGAGGAAGAATACCATCAAAAGTATGTGGATTAACTTTTACAGCATATGGTTTTGATGTTAGCTCTTATTACAAAAGGTCTCCTGATAGTGAACGACCTGAGTGTTCTTGGATTTTTGATGGTGTTGGAAAAGATGAAGTAATAGGAGATTTTGGATTAGTTGGTGGAGGTGCAGCTGGTTTAGAACTTGATAGATATGATTTAGAATTTGGAACACCTCATAATGCATATTTATTAGCAAGATCAGAAAATCATACAAACTTGATGATGCAAGTAAATGAAGAGATTCATTTTACTGTTAGAGGATATTACGGTGGTGGTACAGAAAACCCTATGGTTAGAGCAGATATGATTTATTATAAAACACCTAACGATGGAGCCTTGTTTGCGCCTGGATCACTTTCTTTCTGTGGAAGTTTATCTTACAATAATTACAATAATAATGTCTCTAAAATTTTAGAAAATACAATTAGAGGATTTTTAAAAGATGGACCATTACCATAATGAGCAACCAATTTACTAGACCAGAAGGAACAGGTGGAAAAAGTATTTTAGGTTCAGACAATAAAACTCCATTAAACCATTTGGAAAAAAATGCTCTAGGGAATTTGGATGAAGATAAATTGAATGAACTGGCAAAAAGTCTTTTTACATTAAATAATAGAAAATATGGACCTATAGCTGGTGCATATATGGTTATGTGTACTAAACCTGACAAAGAATGGTGTGTTGCCCAATTGAATGCTGATAGAGCTAAACCATTTATAATATTTGAAGATAAGGCTTACTCAACGATTAAAGAAGCCCAAGAAGAAGCTGAAAGAATTAAAAAAGAAAGAGGTGAATCAGCACCTAGACGCTGCACTTAATCTAACAAAAGGATCTACGATATGGCCAAGTCATATGTCTGAAAAATCAGTTTGGTTATTTATCTTCATATTATTATATGCTGCCTATTGTTTTTTTTGGGGCGTTAGAGGATCAAGGTATAATTCTGATAATCCAGAAAATTATTATCTAGCAAATAGAAGCATTTCTTCATGGGTTTTTTTCTTTGCAGCAACAGCCGCAACGTTTGCAGGCTTAACTGTAATTTCTCAAGCTAGTCTTATCTATCACGATGGTTTTCAATATGTTGGAACTGCATTTATTGCAATAACCGTTCCTCTGGGCAGTATATTTTTTTTTAAAAGACAATGGATGTTAAGCAGAAAGTTTGGTTATATTACTCCTGGAGAAATGTATTACGATTACTATAAGAGTGATGCAATTCGTATTATTTCTGTTCTAGTAACTTTTTTTTTCGCAGTACCTCTGCTTGCGGTTTTATTTGGCGCAACGGGATACCTTGTAAACATATTAACTGGTGAGTACGTATCTAGAGAATTAGGAATGTGGGTAATTTCCACAATTATATTATTTTATGTCACAAGAGGAGGCTTTAAATCTATTTTTAGCGTAGGAGTAGTTCAATCTTGGCTTTATTTTTTAACGGTTATCATTTTGGGATTAATTACTTATTCTTTAATAGGAGATTTTGAAAGCTTTGGTAAATCTTTAGCAAAAATAGCAAGTTCAAAAGTGAGTTTTTGGGGAAATACAAATGGATATGGAGGAGGAGATTATAACGGTTATTTTGCATTGCCTGGAGTTATACAATGGGTAGCAGGTTTAGGTAAGAACGAAGCAATAGGTGGTCCTTGGACTGCAATGATGATTTTCACATTTACTATTTCTTTTATGGGAATAATTCTTTCACCTTCGTTTTCAATGCTAAGTTATACAGCTAAACACCCAAAAGTTTTTTCTTATTATCAGATATGGGGGTCAGCAGTTGTTGTTGGTTTATTATTATTTATATTTACAACTTTTCAAGGAATTGGAGCAAGTTTATTGGGAGCCAATGCTGAAATAAATAGCAGTGGTTTTTCCATTGATAAACTTTTGCCAGAAATTTCAAATAGTGATCATTCATCAATTGTTTATCACATTATGAATTTAATGGATAACCATGCTTTATGGTTAACTGGTTTATTAGCAGTAGGGCTGATTGCTGCACTCCAGTCTACAGCAGCATCTCTTTTGATGACCTCAGGTAGTATTATTACTAGAGATTTTTATAAAGCTTATGTAGATCAGAATATGAACTGGGAAAAAGAGCGGAGAGCAGCTCGAATAATTATGATGTTAATATTTTTAGCATCTCTTTATTTAGCTACATTTGCAAAACCGGCAATGATTATTTTTAGCGGTATTTCAATTTCTATTGCATTTCAATTTTTAATTGTTTTACTTGGTCTTGTTTGGTTTCCTTGGATAACAAGAGGTGCTGCGATATCAGGAATAATAATTGGAATAATAATTGTTATTTTAACAGAAACAATTGGACAGCAAATTTCAGGAAATAGGCTGCCTTGGGGAAGGTGGCCTTTAACAATCCATTCTGGAGTATGGGGTTTATTATTTAATGTATTTATTTGTTTTTCAGTTTCTGCTTTTTCATCAATAATAAAAATGGATGATGACAGAGATTATCGTCAAAAATTTCATAATTTTTTAGATGAAAATATGGGACTACATCCAAGCAGAACAAAACTTAGATCATTTGCTTATGTTATTGCATTAATTTGGTTATTTTTTGGAGTAGGACCTGGCCAAGTTCTTGGAAATAATTTTTTTGGAGCTCCAGACGCAGGCTATGACTCATGGATTTTAAAAATACCTTCATTATGGGGATATCAATTAATATGGTGGTTTTTTGGAATTGGTTTAATTTGGTTTTTAGCAAGCAAAATGGATTTATCAACTTTACCAAATAGACCAATACAATCTGGAGATCTTTATAAAAATCCTGATGAAGTTTCAGGAGAAAAGAATTATTTAGATAATTTAGGAACTGGCTATGGTTGGATTTTGATATTAATAGGACTGGCTATATTTTCAATAATCTTTTATGTTTATTACGTTTAGGAATAAAGAGTATGAATAATTTTACATTTAATACAACTTCAGGAATTAGATTTGGAAGTGGAATGTCAACAATATGTGTTGAAGAAATTTCAAAAAAGTTGGGACCAAATGTTTTATTTATAACTGATAAAGGGTTGATGTCTTTAAATTTAACCGAACCAACTTTAAGTAAACTAAATGAATATTCATCAATAGTTGAAGTTTTTCAAGATGTCGAAGCTGATCCTTCAATTAAAACACTTTTACACTCTATAGAAGTTGGAAAAAAAATTAATGCTACTGGTGTTATTGGATTTGGGGGAGGATCCTCAATGGATGTAGCTAAATTAACTTCTTTAATTTTAGGTTCAAATGAAGATATTGAAGATGCTTGGGGTGTTTCTAATGCTAAAGGTCCAAGATTGCCATTAGTTTTAATACCAACTACTGCTGGAACAGGCTCTGAGGTAACTCCTATATCTATTATCACAGTTGGGGGAGAAGAAAAGAAAGGAGTTTCTTCACCAATAATTTTACCTGATATTGCAATTTTAGACCCAGATTTAACAATTGGATTACCAGCACACACAACAGCAGCTACAGGAATTGACGCTATGGTTCATGCTATAGAGGGCTATACTTCATCAAACAAAAATAATAATCCAATTTCAAAAATGTTAGCTATTGAAGCATTAAAACTTTTATCTGGCTCAATAGAAAAAGCTGTATTTGACGGTTCTAATATTGAGGCTAGAGGTAATATGTTAATTGGTGCCATGTTAGCTGGAAAGGCATTTGCAAATTCACCTGTCGCAGCAGTCCATGCCCTAGCTTATCCAATTGGAGGGACTTTTCATGTATCTCATGGATTGTCAAACTCTTTAGTCCTTCCATATGTTTTAAGATTCAACAGTGTAGATAGTGAAACTTCAAAAAATTACTCTGAATTAGCACCATATGTTTTTCCAGATATAAACACTGAAAAAGGTAACCAAGCAGTATGCAAAGAATTTATTGATCGTTTAGAAAATTTGTCTCAAAAAATTGGACTTCCTCAAAGATTAAGAGAGGTAAATATTCCAAAAGAAGCATGTAAAAAAATGGCATCAGACGCAATGAAACAAACTCGTTTATTAATCAATAATCCTAGAGAGGTGACAGAAAATGACGCTCTTAACATTTATGAGGAAGCTTGGTAGACAAAATTATAGATAATAAATCAGAAGATTTTTTTGAAAAAACACTAAAGTTTAATAATGGAATTAAACTTTATATGTTTCAAACAGGATCATTAAAAACAAAAGTTAAATATATCAAGATGAATCAAAGCGAAGATCCTTATGAAATTCCTGTTCCTTGGTATCTCATTAAACATCCTCAAGGTGATATTGTAATAGATGGAGGCATGTCAGTAGAAGTTGCGTATGACAAGGAAAAACATTGGGGAGAAGTAATTAAGGCTTACGATCCTGTTATGAAACCTTCAGAATGGTGTCGAGAAATGGTTAAAACTGTAAATACAAACCCTGAGGACGTAAAATATGTAATACAAACACATTTACATCTTGATCATACAGGTGCAATTGGGCATTTTCCAAATGCAACTTACATTACTCAAAAAACTGAGTATGATTATGCTTTCAATCCAGATTGGTTTTCTGCTCCAGCTTACATTAGAGCAGATTTTGATAAACCAAACATTAGATGGAAGTTTTTACAAGGTACAAAAACCGATTTTTATGATGTATATGGTGACGGTGTAATTAAACTAATATATACTCCAGGTCATTCACCAGGTCATCAATCAATTTTAGTAAATTTACCGAAAACTAAAAATATTTTGTTAGCTGGTGACGCAGTATATACGGAAGACCATTGGCATGACAAATGTTTGCCTGGATTAGTCACATCTGCTACGGATGCAGTTTTATCAGTGAAAAAGTTAAAAAAAGTAGTAAAAGATAATGATGCTAAGTTAGTTTACGGGCATGATCCTATTGCTTGGTTAGATTGGAAAAAAGCTCCGATGTTTTATTACGATTAGCTTAAATAAATTATTATACATCTTTTGGAATGGTTAGTTGCATATATCCATTTTTGTTAAATTCTTCTAGCCAGATATTTAAGTTTTTACAGTCATTGATCCACGAGTCAGTAAATCTAAATTTAGTATATTCAAGAGCGCAAGCAACAGAAATTTGATCCATAGAAACTTTATTATTTTCAAAGTTACTCCAATTTTTTTCTAGCCAATCAATTGTTCTAAAAATTCTAACCTCTTGTTTTTTTATAAAACTTTTACTTTGTTCATTTGATGGTCTTATTAATTCTGTTTTTCTTTCCAAAACAGACTCCATTAGACCATTAGCGATTGAGATAATTGACATTACTTGCCAATAATTTTTTGAGTTATAAATAGTTTCTTTGTTTGAAATTTTATCAAAATATAAACAAATATTATCACTATCCATTATTGTTTGTTTATCATCTATTACAAGAGTTGGAATTTTTCTTAATGGATTAAAATTATCTATAAATTCTGCTTCTTGTATTTTAATTATTTTTTCCTCAATTGGAATTTCTAAGATTATAGCTGTTATTTTTGTTTTCCTCCCAAATGGTGAATTAGGCCCATTATAGAGTATTAATTTTTTCATTAATTTACAACTTGCAGATAAGAGAGAAAATATTGATAGTTAGAAATGTTTTTATTTCAGTTTTAATTTCATCAAAATTTATAAATTTTGGATTTTGGTGTGATAATGAGATATCCAACATTGTTCTTACTTCTTGTTTAGACATTCCAGTTTCATTAGACAATTCGATTATCGTATCTAAATATTTAGTGATAAATTTTTTTTCAGATTTCATATTTTATTCAATGATAATTGCAACTGTGCCAGGTTCAACTGCTTCTTGGTCATTTTGAATGTTTACTTGAATAACCTTTCCGTCAACAGGTGAGTTGTGATGTACTTCTGTTTTCATTACTTCCATTATGAATAGATCCTGATCTTTTTTGACAGTATCTCCTACTTTAACTAATACTTTCCAAATATTACCTGGAACAGTTGTTTTTACTTCAGTTGCCATTTTCTAAATTATTCCTTTCATATTCCTAAATTAATTAAAAAAACGAATTTTCATATTTTTTATGCCCTTTTTTTCCATCATTTTTACCCTTTCTTTTTCGGCTAGCTTATTCTTATCAAAATCTATTATTTTAATTGGACTTAATTCTTTGTTTTTTTCATTATCATTTGTTTCTTTTTTGACTAAGGTTAAAAGACTCTCTTCACTACAAATTAATGACTGTTCAGCTCTTAATAATTGAGCTTTTTCAACTGAAACTTCTATAAAATTAAATGTGTCACCTGGTTTAGCTTGCCCTAATTTCCAAAATGCAGACGAGGGAACAGTATATGGGTTGATAAAACCACCCATGCTTGGACCATCATTTACAAGTATAATTGGTGTTTGCCCAGCAAGATTAATAGCTCCTGCAGGATACCCTTGGTCAATAATATTTGATGGCTCCGATCCGTTTTCAAGACTTTTGTTTGTAGCTTTACTAGTAAAAGATAATTTGGGTCCATCTAATCTATATCCAGTTCGATCACTCTTTGCTTGAAGTTTCCATTTAGATTTAAAAAAAATTTCATGACCCTTATCATCAATCCAATCATCATTAGGACCTAATACAACTTCTATAGACCAATTTTTATCTTTAGAGATTTTTGGAATTGAATTTTTTTTTATTTTTCTTGGATGAATTTTTTTATTTTTTCCTAATGGTATAATTTGATTATCTTCAATAGCTTTACCATCAATTCCTCCAACACCTGCTTTGTGAAATGTAGATCTTGATCCAAGCCAAGGTTCACTATTGATACCTCCAGCAAAGGCAATATATGATC
Source organism: uncultured Pelagibacteraceae bacterium (assembly GCA_902515485.1). Classification (GTDB taxonomy): domain Bacteria; phylum Pseudomonadota; class Alphaproteobacteria; order Pelagibacterales; family Pelagibacteraceae; genus Pelagibacter. The sequence continues at coordinate 8,987 of CABXUR010000016.1, forward strand.
TTGCTCCTATTGTAGCAAATTCTAATTCTAAAATTTGATTTGCTTTTACCTCAATGCTTTCCCATAAAGGAACACTTTTACCGTCTATTTTTGGCGACATATCTGCACCTGTAATTGCTATAGTTCTATCATCTGTGAATTTAAGTGTAGGACCAATAAATTGACATTCTAATGCAGCATCTCCAGTTTTATTTCCAACCAAAATATTTGCAAGTCTAAAAGACCAACTATCCATTGGACCTGAGGCTGGAAATCCCTGGTTCAATGTTCCAATTCTTCCAGGATAATCTTGGACAGATGTTTCTAAACCTTTTTTAATTACCTGAACCATTGAAGTTAAAACCTTTTTGTTTTATCAATTGTTTTTAGCCAATTTTTATAACTTTTTACTGAAAATTTTTGGTAATCAATAATATTATAATCATAGGTTTTATCTTTTACTTTGTTTGATACATGATCAAATTCTTCGTAGCTAGTTGGTATAAATTTTACTCTATCACCAGGTTTAAATAGACATATACTTTCTTCAAATACTGAAAAGCTTTTATAAGTATCCCAAATAGGAACGGGAATTATACCAAAAATTTGATAACCACCAGGTAGTCTGTCAGGGTAAATAGCCGTTGAAGACCCACCCATTCCCACAGCACCTTTTGGAGTCCAGGTTCTTGGTGGATTATATTTAGGAGCAGTTAATTTACATCTAGGATCTAAAGGCATCATAAATGGTAGTCCAGGCCAAAAACCTAATGCAGAAACCCAATACTCAGTTCCAGAGTGAACTCGTACAAATTGATCAGTATTTTCAAGTTTATTTAACTCTACTATGAAATCAGGATCAGGAGTTTTTTCAGCTATTTTACTTGAATAATCTTCAATACATTCTTTTGTCCATTTATCTAGATAAACCGTGGGAAATGAAAAAATTCTACTGTTAATTTCAATATTATCGGTTGGACCTAATGAATTAATAAGCGACTTCATCTCATTTTTTAAATCTCTAAATTTAATTTCCTCAGGATTATAATGAATAAGCATTGAAGCAAAACATGGCGCTGTTTCATAAATACCTTTAATTTTGTTATCCAAAATAGCTTCAGCTAAGTTTTGTGCTTTAAAGTTAATTTCTAAATCCATAAGATTACCAAATTCAATCACCATATATTTATCACCACCTGGTTTGATAATTGGTTCATCATATGCTCTTCCAGTAATATTATTAATGGAAGTTTTTTTATTAGTATCATTTTTATTATTTAAGATGTGTTTAAATGCCTTGAAATCTTTTTCAGTATAATTTTCAGATGATTTAGCTTTAGGAGTTTGTGCAGCTATTTTTTTAAAAGCCTCAACATCATTATCAGTATATTTTTGGACAACTTTTTCTTTTTTCTGGGTATTGCCATCATTTTTTTTCACAGTTTCTATTTTTTTTGTAAATAATGATAAATTATTTTCTATAAATTTAGTATTGTAGTTTGCATTTTCAAAATTTTCATTTTTTAAAACTGAAATCAAAAAAGATTTATTAGTATTAATTCCTTCTATTTCTAATTCACTTAAATAACGAACCATATTACTAATACTTTCAGTTCTGTTCTCACTTTTTGAAATAATTTTTGCAATCATTGGATCATAATAAAATGATATCTCATCTCCCACATCGACACCTATATCTAGCCTAATATTTGTTAATCCAGTATTAGGGAGGTTTAATTTTGTTATTTTACCTGGTGATGGAAGAAAATTCTTTGAGGGGTCTTCTGCATATAATCTACATTCAATTGCATGTCCTATTTTATTAATTTTATTTTGCTCTATTGACTCAATATTTAAGTTTAAAGCAAATTGAATTTGCATTGAAACTAAATCAGAGTTTGTAATCATTTCTGTGACAGGGTGCTCAACTTGAATTCTAGTATTCATTTCTAAAAAGAAGAATTTTTTATTATCAATATCATATATAAATTCTATAGTACCAGCTCCCTCATATTTTTGACTCGTAACAAATTTTACTGCGCTTTCAGCCATTTCATCTATAATTGATTTTTCAATTTGAGGAGCAGGACTTTCTTCTATTATTTTTTGAAAACGTCTTTGTATTGAACAATCTCTCTCATAAAAATGTAGAGCTTTTCTTTCACCAAGACCAAAAACTTGAATTTCTATATGTCTTGCATTTGAAATAAACTTTTCTAGAAAAATATCACTATTACCAAACGCTTTTTTTGCTAAATTTTTTGTTTTTTCAATTGATTTAACTAAATCTTCATAATTGTTAGCTATTTGCATTCCAATACCACCACCACCTGCACTGGCTTTTATTAAAATTGGATAGCCAATTTCATTACATTTTTTTTCTAGATCATCTTTTTTTAAATCCTCATCTTTTAAACCAGGACAAATAGGAAGGTTATTCTTAATAGCTAATTCTCTAGCAATATCTTTGTTGCCCATTGATATGATTGTCTCAGGTTTTGGACCTATCCAAATTATGCCTGATTCTATTACATTTTGAGCAAATTCGGCATTTTCAGCCATAAATCCATATCCAGGATGAATAGCATCTGCACTTAATTTTTCAGCAACTTCAATTATTTTTTTTGGCAGAAGATAACTTTCCTGAGCTTTTGAACCCCCTATATGAATTGACTCATCTGCTTCTCTAACGTGTTTACTATTTTTATCTATATCAGAATATACGGCAATTGATTGTAGGCCTAGTTTTTTGCAACTATTTATAATTCTGCAAGCTATTTCACCCCTGTTAGCTATTAAAATTTTTTTCATTTATTAATTGCAGATTTAATACCCTTTATAATTTCAACAGCATTAGGAGTATCAGAGTGAACACAAATTGTATCGCAACCTACATCAATATCTTTACCAACAGTATTAGTAACTTTTTTTTCAGATAATGCACGCATAACTCTATCTGTTGCTATTTTGGCATCGTATTTTGCATTTTTTCCTTTTGCAATTACCAACTTTCCATTTTCATCATAATCAAGATCAGCATAAAATTCAGAAATAAAATTTAACCCACGCTCATCTTTATAAACTTTTTCATGGCTTGTATAAGCCATTCCAAAAACAGGGACATCAAAAGTTTCAACAGCATCTGCAATAGCATGCGCCATATCATCATCTTTTGCAGCCATGACATATAATGATCCATGAGGTTTGATATGATTAAGAGGCATGCTTAACTCATGTAAAAATGATTTTAATGCCCCGACCTGATACATAATCATACTTTTGATATCTTGCCTTGGCATTTTCATTTCTCTTCTTCCAAATCCCTGAAGATCATTAAAAGAGGGGTGAGCTCCAACTTTTACCCCATTTTTTTTTGCAAGTTCTACAGTTTTTCTCATATGATTAGGATCTGAAGCATGAAATCCACAGGCAACATTTGCAATATCAATTAGAGGCATTATTTCTTCATCATTGCCTGCTTTATAAATTCCAAAACTTTCACCCATATCACAATTTAATTTTGTCATAAATTATCCTTTAAATTTGACTCCTAATATGAGGTGATCTAGCATAAAGAGCAACCATTGGAATGATTAATAATCCAAGAATGAATTGTTGTGCTTCCCAGCTTAGACCCCAACCAATTAATACAGTCGTTATTATTTGCAAAATAAATACCCCAATAACGCTTAATCCATAGCCCCCTGAACCTCCTAATAAAGAAGTTCCTCCAATAACCACTGCTGCAATTGTGGTAAATAAATATATATCTCCGGCACCAACATATCCTCCACCACTCCAACCAAGAAGTAGAATTCCAGTTAAAGCTGAGAAAAAACCACTAATTACATAAGCGCCAACCCAGTATCCTCTTTCAGAAATTGAAAGTCTTGATGATGATAATCTACTACCTCCTAAAGCATATAAATGCCTTCCCCACTTTGTCAATCTAAGTGCAACAATAACCAATATACTTGCTACTATCCAAATAATGATCACAGGAGGTATTGGAAGACCAATAGTTTTTCCTCCCATAGAAGCCAAATTTTGCATCCAATCAGGTACCACACCAAAAACTGTACCTGCTGAAAAAGTTCCCATAGAAACTAAAATTTGAACTCCTCCTTTAACAAAAAATCCAACACCTAAGGTTAAAATCAAGGCTTGTCCCTGAAGCCTAAAACTCAAAGTTCCATTAACAAATCCAATTAAAGCTCCTAGAAATAATATAACTATGCATGCTAACCATGGCGGAACTCCTTTTGAAATTAATGACATTAAAGCAACATTCATAGAACCAATAACAAAAGGAATTGAAAGGTCTAAGCCCCCTAAAAGTGCCACAAAAGTTTGACCAATAGTGGCTAGTCCTAAAAATGATGCAAAAACCAACATTGATTTCATATTCATGGTGGTTAAGAAACCAGGTATAGTTAGAGATCCAATAATAAACAATCCAATCAACACAGAGATTCCAACAAAAACACTTTTTGAACCTTTTATGTATCTGCTGATAACACCCATAAAAATCACAAATGCTAAAAAAATCAAAAATGAAACTAGGGTTCTTCCAGAGAAAAAACTTTCTGAAACAAAAGACACAAAAATAAAAATAAGAATTACCCCAAGAAAGGCAATTGTTTTCCATTTATTTTCTCTAATATTTTTAAAGAAAAAATTTTCTCCATCTTCTTCTACATCTTTTATATTTTCTTCTTTAGGAAATTTAGTAAAAATGTTTTGTTTTAAATCTTCGTTAATCCATCTTACAGAGAAATGGTACCATCCCCATAATATTAATCCAGTCACAGCAATAGAATAGGTTGCAATATTCATCCAGTCTGCACCATCATACCAACCAAGAAATGCAGTTCCTATTCCACAAAGAATT
>CABXUR010000017.1 GCA_902515485.1 uncultured Pelagibacteraceae bacterium
AGTTTGTAAATTATTACGGAAAAAATATTATTAACGAAAGCACACTGATTAAAGGTGTAAAAGATTTTTTGATATGGTGTAAAGATCAAAACATATTAATGGCTGTATGTACAAATAAACAAGAATATTTATCAAATGATCTTTTAAAGAAGATTGGAATTTATGATTTTTTTGAATATGTGGCTGGTTCAGATACTTTTGATTATTGTAAACCTGATCCTAGACATCTTACGTCGGTAGTTGAAATATTAGATGGCGATTTAAATAAAACTATCATGATTGGTGACAGTGAGACAGACGCAAATGCAGCAAAAGCTGCAGAGATCCCAGTAATTTTACTTGAAAACGGTTATACTGAAAAAAATACAACCGAAATTTATCATAATCACTTGATAAAAGACTTTGTAGGAATTGAAAAAATAATATCAAAATATCTTTAATATTGATTATTTTTTTTTAACTATTAAAACAAAAACTCTATTAAGGAGTTTATTTGTTATTACATACAGTAAAAGTTTATCCGTCTAAAATACACCTTCCAAAAAAGAAACAGCTTGCTTGGAAAATTGCTGAGATTGCAAGCGACAATGCAAAATTAAATAAAGACGCAATAGAGATGGTAATTAATAGAATAATTGATAATGCATCAGTTGCCATAGCCTCTTTAAATAGAAAGCCAGTAATTTCTTCCAGGGAAATGGCTTTAAAACATTCTAGAAAAAATGGTGCTACTTTATTTGGAGTAAATTCAAAATTAAAATTTGATTGTGAATGGGCTGCTTGGTCAAACGGCACTGCAGTTAGAGAATTAGATTTTCATGACACCTTCTTAGCAGCAGACTACAGTCATCCGGGAGATAATATTCCACCATTATTAAGTGTTGCTCAACAAAATAAAAGAAGTGGACTTGATTTACTGAGAGGAATTATTACAGCTTATGAAGTGCAAGTAAATCTTGTTAAAGGCATTTGCCTTCATAAACACAAGGTAGATCACATTGCGCATCTAGGTCCAAGTGTTGCTGCTGGATTGGGTACTATGCTTAAACTTAATACTGAAACTATTTATCAAGCTGTTCAACAAGCTTTACACACTACAGTCTCTACAAGACAATCTAGAAAAGGTGAAATTTCAAGTTGGAAAGCTTATGCTCCAGCACATGCAGGCAAACTTTCTATTGAAGCTGTAGACAGAGTTATGCGCGGAGAAGGTGCACCTAGTCCAATTTATGAAGGTGAAGATAGTGTAATTGCCAGAATATTAGACGGAAAAAAAGCAAATTACAAAGTTCCACTCCCTAAAAAGAATGAGAGCAAAAAGGCAATACTTGAAACATATACAAAAGAATATTCTGCAGAGTATCAATCACAGGCTTTAATTGATTTAGCCAAAAAATTAAAAGCAAAAGTACCTAGTTTAAATCAGATCAAAAAAATTGACATATATACAAGTCATCATACGCACTACGTGATTGGAACTGGTGCTAATGATCCTCAAAAAATGGATCCAAGTGCAAGCAGAGAAACATTGGATCACTCAATTATGTATATATTTGCTGTAGCATTAGAAGATGGTGATTGGCATCACGTAAAATCTTATACAAAAGCTAGAGCAAATAAAAAAAGCACAATAAAGATCTGGAAATCAATTACAACATATGAAGATAAAAAATGGACAAAAAAATACCATGATCCCAATCCTATGAAAAAATCTTTTGGAGCAAAAGTTATTATTACTTTAAATAATGGAAAAAAAATATCAGAGCAACTTGATCGAGCAGATGCCCATCCATATGGAGCAAGACCATTTAAAAGACAGAATTATATTAATAAATTTAAAACGCTAACAGATAATATTTTAGAAAAAAAAGAAAGTGATCGTTTTTTAAAGATAGTTCAAAATTTAAAAAATTTAAAATCAGGTCAACTAGATAGACTAAATATCGAAATTAAAAAAAATAAATTGAAAAGAAATTTTAAAAAAGGAATATTTTAATGCATTTTGTCAACAAAGAACCAAATCAAAAAAGAATAGATTTTGTTGATAAATTAAATTCAAATAAAATTTTAAGAGTACCTGGGGCTTATAATCCTTTAACTGCAAAACTAATTGAAGAGATTGGATATGACGCTGTTTATATTTCAGGTGGTGTAATGGCAAACGATCTTGGTTTTCCTGATATTGGTTTAACTACCTTACAAGATGTAAGTACAAGATCATATTTAATATCAAGAGTTACAAACTTACCTACAATTGTAGATATAGATACAGGATTTAAATCTTGCAAAGAAACAATAGAAACTTTTGAAGAATTTGGAATTACTGCTGTTCATTTAGAAGACCAAATTGAAAGAAAAAGATGCGGTCATCTTGATAATAAAGAGCTCATTAGCACAGAGGGAATGGTTAATAAAATCAAGGAGTGTGTAGCGGCTAAAAAAGATTCTAATTTTAAAATTATTGCAAGATCTGACGCTAAAGGTGTTGAGGGTATCGATAAAATGATTGATAGATGTAAAGCTTACATAGATGCTGGTGCTGAAATAATATTTCCTGAAGCTTTATATGATGAAAAAGATTTTGAAAAAGTAAGAAAAGAACTTTCTTGTTACTTATTAGCTAACATGACTGAATTCGGAAAATCAAAACTCTTTAATTATAAAGAATTAGAGAACTTTGGGTATAATATTGTTATTTATCCCGTTACAACTCAAAGATTAGCTATGAAAAATGTTGAGGATGGCTTAAGAGACATTTATGCAAATGGACACCAAAATAACGTTATTGATAAGATGCAAACTAGAAAAAGGCTTTATGAATTAGTTGAGTATGAAAAGTATAACTCACTAGATGAAAAAATTTATAATTTTAGCACGGAAGGACATGAATAATGAGTGATGAAATTAAAAAAGGTTTGTTAGGTATAGTTGTTGATGAAACTGAAGTTTCAAAGGTAATGCCTGAAATAAATTCTCTAACTTATAGAGGTTATGCTGCTCAAGATTTATGTGAATATTGTAGATTTGAAGAAGTTGCTTATTTGATTTTAAATAAAGATCTTCCAAATTCCATCCAACTTAGAAAGTTTGAAAAAGAAGAAAAAGACAACAGAGAATTATCTAAAAACTTATATCAAGTAATTAAAAATATGCCAAAAAAATCACATCCTATGGATGTTGCAAGAACAGCTGTAAGTATGATGGGATTAGAAGATAAAGAAACTTCAAACTCTTCTCCTGAGGCCAATATGAGAAAAGCATTAAGAATTTTTTCAAAAACTCCAACGGCATTAGCTGCCTTTTATAGAATTAGAAACGGTAAAAAAATTATAAAACCAAAAAAATCTTTATCGTTTTCTGAAAACTTTTTTTATATGTGTTTTGGAAAAGTGCCTCAAAAAGAAATTGTCAAAGCATTTGATGTATCTTTAATATTATATGCCGAACATAGCTTTAACGTTTCAACATTTACTGCAAGAACCATTACTAGTAGCTTATCAGATATTCATGGAGCAATTACAGGAGCTATAGCTAGCTTAAAAGGACCGTTACATGGTGGAGCTAATGAAGAAGTGATGCATATGATGAAAAAAATTAAAAAACCTGCAAATGCATTAAAATGGATTAATAATGCTTTAAAAAATAAAGATGTTGTCATGGGTTTTGGTCACAGAGTTTATAAATCAGGAGACTCGAGAGTTCCAACAATGAGAGAATATTTTGGAAAAGTTGCTAAAATCAAAAAAGATAAAACTTTCGAAAAGATTTATGACATTGTTGAAAAAGTTATGATTAAAGAAAAAAATATTCATCCCAACGTAGACTACCCCACTGGACCTACTTATCATTTAATGGGTTTTGATACTGATTTTTTTACACCAATATTTGTAATTTCAAGAATTACAGGATGGTCAGCTCATATTATGGAGCAGCATGCTGCAAATAAATTAATTCGACCATTAGCTAAGTACAAAGGTAGCAAGCATCGAAAAGTAATGGAATTAAATTACCGTTAATTACTATATCAGTATTAATACTAATAAAATCATTTGAACAAAATTAATTGCTACTGATATAAAGTGTGAAAATTTAAATTTTTTATCTTGGTTTGTATCTCTAAATTTATTTATTAAAGGCATTAATATGAAATTTGAAGTTACAAATAAAATTGCAATAAATGATATTAAATAAAATTCAATTGAAAATTTTTTGATAATTATAAAAGAAAGTATTGTTAAAATACTAATTGTTAAATTAAATAAATAATAATAAGGAAATATCTTTCTAATAAATTTTCTTGCATTTTCTTCATTTAAAGTTGTGAATGTAACTGGAGCCACAACAAATGAAAAAAATACCATTGTTCCCAAAATAACACTGGTAAGATAAAGACCAACTTGCTCTATCATAAATAAGAAATTACTTTTTCTGGGTTGGGTCTTTTTCGCTCGTTAGGTTCTTCAATTTTATGACCTATATAAATAAATCCAGATATTTTATCTATGTTTGGTCTTCCACCTAAATACTCTAACATCTTTTCATTATATGCATACCACTCTGTTAGCCATTGAGCCGCGTAACCTAAAGATTGTGCACAAGATAAAAGGTTCATACAAACAGCACCTGAAGATAGAACCATTTCCCAATTAGGAATTTTTGGATGTTCTACTGGTGTTGACAACACTGCTAACACAACTGAAGCTCTTTGAAGACGATTTGCTTCTATTTGTAAATTTTGCTCATTTGCATCCGGATTTTCTTTTTTATATTCTGACAAAATAATTTGTTCATCAATAATTTTTTGTTTTTCTTTATTTATAACAGTTATTTTCCAAGGGTTTAGAGCTCCATGATCTGGAACTCTTATACCCGCATTCAATATAGTCTTTAGATCTGCATCTTTGATTGGTTCAGATGACATTTTTCTAGCTAAAACAGATCTTCTTTTTACATAAAAATTGCCGTCTGCACTCATTGAGATAACTTTTTTGGAAAATGTATTTAATATTAATTAAATGCTTCTGCCCACGTTCCTTGAGTTGATGCTTTAGAATATTCAGTAGCACGCCCTTCAAAAAAATTCATGTGTTCAACCGCATTAAGCATAGTATCTAACCATCCAAGTGGGTTTTTATCAATATCGTAAATTGGTTCTAAGCCTAATTGGGTAAGCCTTCTATTTCCAATAAACCTGATATAGTCTTTGACTTCTTGAGCAGTTAAACCTTCCATTGGACCCATTTCAAAAGCTAAATCAATAAAAGCATCTTCATGAGCAATAATAGTTCTGCAAGCTTCATAAAGTTCTTTTTTTAATTTAGGTGTCCATATTTCTGGATTTTCATTGATGAATTCTTTAAAAATTCTAATCATAGAATTGCAGTGAAGAGTTTCATCTCGAACAGACCAAGTAACAATTTGACCCATTCCTTTCATCTTATTATGTCTTGGAAAATTCAAAAGAATTGCAAAACTAGCAAACAACTGTAGTCCTTCAGTAAAAGCACTGAACACAGCTACTGTTTTAGCAATGTCTTCTTTTGAATTTACATTAAAATCTTGCATGTAATCATATTTGTCTTTCATTTCTTTATACTTCATGAAAGCAGAATATTCTGACTCAGGCATACCAATGGTATCAAGAAGATGTGAGTAAGCCGCTACGTGAACAGTTTCCATTGCTGCAAAAGCTGTCATCATCATTAATACTTCTGTTGGTTTGAAAACTGTAGTGTAATGTCTCAAGTAACAATTATTTACTTCGACATCTGCTTGTGTAAAAAATCTAAAAATTTGAGTTAATAAATTTTTTTCTGCTGTAGATAGATTTTTTTGCCAATCTCTTACATCATCACCAAGAGGAACTTCTTCTGGCAACCAATGAATTCTTTGCTGAGTTAACCACGCATCATAACACCATGGATATCTAAATGGTTTATAAACAGGATTTTCAACAAGTAATCCCATTTTTTTTGGTTGAATAATTTCTTTTTTTTCAGGTTGAATAATTTCTGAATTTACTTTTTCTACTACTGACATGATAGACACTCCTCATACTCTGTTTCTTCAGTTTTGGTTGGTTTGTTTTTATAAACGTTAGCCATAATATCTGTTGATTTTGCATCATTGATATTTTCAGCTCTTTGAATTGATTTTGATCTACAGTAATAAAGACTCTTTAAGCCTTTTTTCCAAGCGTCAAAATGAATTTTGTGTAATTCTTTTTTGTGAACATCTGCTGGTAAAAATAAGTTAACTGACTGGGCTTGTGAAATAAATGGTGTTCTGTCGCCACTTAGTTCTATAATCCAGTTTTGATTAAGTTCAAAAGCTGTTTTAAAAACATCTTTCTCTAAATCAGTTAAAAAATCTAGATGTGAAACTGAACCTTGATTTGTCGTGATTGTAGACCAAGTTTCATCATCGTTTTTTCCATGACTTTCTAATATTTCCTCTAAATATCTATTTCTAACATTAAAAGATCCAGATAGTGTTTTGTGTGTATAGCTGTTTGCTGCAATTGGTTCTACTCCTGGTGATGCGCCACCACAAATAATTGAAATAGACGCTGTTGGTGCTATTGCAGTTTTGTTTGAAAATCTCTCTTGATAACCATACTCTGCAGCATCAGGACAAGCTCCTCTTTCTTCAGCTAGATCTTTTGATGCTTGATTTACTTGTGCATCAATTTGTTTAAATATTTTTTTATTCCAAGATTTTGCCATCACTGACTCAAGAGGAATTCTATTTTTTTGTAAAAAAGAATGAAAACCCATCACACCTAAACCAACACTTCTTTCTCTACCTGCCGAATATTTTGCATCTTTAAATTGATCGGGAGCTTTATTTATAAAATCAGATAAGACATTGTCTAAAAATCTCATTACATCACCTATCATGTCTGGATCATCTTTCCATTCATCATATTTTTCTAAATTAAGTGATGATAGACAGCATACAGCTGTTCTATCATGTCCGTCTTTATCAATCCCTGTAGGTAAAGTTATTTCACTACAAAGATTTGAAGTTTTAACGGTTAGATTAGCAAGCTTATGATGTTGAGGGATTAATCTATTAACTGTATCAATGTAAATGATGTAAGGTTCACCGGTTTCAATTCTTGCAGTTAACAATCTTATCCACAAATTTCTAGCAGAAATAGTTTGTTGAATTGTACCATCGGCAGGACTTTTTAATGCCCACTGTTCATCAGTTTCAACAGCTCTCATGAATGCATCTGAAACTAAAACTCCATGGTGTAAATTTAATGCTTTTCTATTAGGGTCTCCACCTGTAGGTCTTCTCATTTCAATAAATTCTTCAATTTCAGGATGATCAATTGGTAAATAACAAGCTGCTGATCCTCTTCTCAATGAACCTTGGCTAATCGCCATAGTTAATGAGTCCATAACTTTAATAAAAGGAATAATTCCAGAAGTTTTTCCAACTTTACCAATTTTTTCTCCAATTGATCTTAAGTTACCCCAATAACTTCCAATACCACCACCCTTTGCAGCAAGCCAAACATTTTCACTCCAAAGATCAAGGATACCACCCAAGCTATCTGACGCTTCATTTAAAAAACATGAAATAGGTAAACCTCTTTTTGTTCCGCCATTAGATAGAACTGGTGTTGCTGGCATGAACCAAAGGTTGCTAATATAATTATAAATTCTTTGTGCATGCAAATTGTCATCAGCATATGAACTTGCAACACGAGCAAATAAATCTTGAAAAGATTCGTTATGACCTAAGTATCTATCTTTTAAAGTTGCTTTACCGAAATCTGTTAAGTTTGCATCTTTAGAACGATCAATTTTAATAATAATTCCCTTATCGTTTTGGAATAATTCAGATTCGTTGTTTAATGAAAAAAGATCAGGTCTTTTATCATTTTGAACTTCATTAACTTTAGGGCTATATTCAGAGACAGCTTTCTTTAGGGCTTGTGATAAAACTTTGTTCATAATTTTAATTATATTTTGTTTATTATACGAAAACAACTACATGTTGTAGGCGTTTTGAATTGATATACTATATAAACAGTAAATCAACAGAACATTTATAGAACATTAAAAATTATTTATCAATAAAAAAAATTAAAAAATTACAGTTAATTAACATAAAAGGGTTAAGAAATTAACAAATGTCACAAAATATTAAAATTGACCCTTATGGTTTCAGAGAATACGACGCGCGATGGTTGTACGAAAAGAACATAAATAAAGCAGGAATAGAGAATCTTGGAAAAGGTTTTGGAACACAAATAATTAATCACACCAAAAAAAATAATCCTACAGTTATAGTTGGTCATGACTACCGTTCCTATAGCGAAGAGATAAAAACTGCTCTAAAAAAAGGATTAATGTCAACTGGTTGTATTGTTGATGATGTAGGATTGTCATTATCACCAATGGTTTATTTCGCCCAATTTAATTTAAATTCTGATGCTGTTGCAATGGTAACAGCAAGTCATAATGAAAATGGATGGACTGGAGTTAAAATGGGTATTAAAAAAGGATTAACTCATGCACCAGAGGAAATGAAGGAGTTAAAACAAATAACGTTAAATGAGAAGTTTATTTCAGGTCAAGGGAATGAAAGGCAAATTGAAAATTTTCAACAAATCTACAAAGACGATTTAATAAATGACAACAAAATTGATAAAAGAATAAAAGCTGTAGTTGCTTGTGGAAATGGGACAGCAGGTGTGTTTGCGCCTGATATTTTAAGAGGCATAGGTTGTGAAGTTATAGAACTTGATTGTGAATTAGATTGGACTTTTCCAAAATATAATCCCAATCCTGAAGACTTAGAGATGCTTCATGCGATAGCTAAAGCTGTAAAAGAAAATAATGCTGATATTGGATTTGGGTTTGATGGTGATGGTGACAGAGTTGGAGTAATAGATAATAATGGAGAAGAAATATTTTCAGATAAAATTGGTTTATTAATTGCAAGAAATTTATCTACTAAATATAAAAATTCTAAATTTATAGTCGATGTAAAATCAACCGGACTATATTCAAAAGATAAAATTTTATTAAATAATAATTGTGAAACTATATATTGGAAAACAGGTCATTCTCATATTAAAAGAAAAGTTAATACTGAAAAAGCATTAGCTGGATTTGAAAAAAGTGGTCATTTCTTTTTCAATCAACCTCTAGGTTATGGATATGATGATGGTATCAATTCAGCAATCCACGTTTGTCATTTATTAAATGATCAGGATAAAAAAATGAGTGAGATCATGAGTGAGCTACCAAATACTTTTCAAACACCAACTATGGCTCCTTTTTGCAAAGATGAAGAAAAATATAAAGTAGTAGATGATTTAGTAAAACAAATTGAAGAAATTAAATTAAATAAAACTAAAATTGATGATCAAGAGATAAGTGATGTATTAACAGTAAATGGTATAAGATTTTCATTTGAGGATGGGTCATGGGGCTTAATAAGAGCATCATCTAACAAACCATCTTTAGTTATTGTAACCGAAAGCCCAACATCAGATATGCGAAAGAAAAAAATCTTTGATTTTATTGATGATCTACTTCAAAAAACTGGGAAAATTGGGGTATATGATCAAAAAATATAGCTTAATTTTACTTTTATTTTTACTAATCCCATTCAAAAACCATGCATTTAATGAGATAAATCAACAACAAATCTATATTGGATGCTATCAAAATTCTAAGCAGTATTTAGGTTCAAATAAAGCAAAAACTTATTGTCTTTGTACCATTCAAAAGTTGGGTGAAAAATTTAATGATGAGGAATTAAAAGAGGTTTTTAAACAAAAACCTAAAAAAATAATTAAAGATACTGAATTTGCCTCTATATTTTGTGAAAAAGAAATCTCAGAGTAAAGTTATACAATTTACTCAAGATTCAATCAAAACGTGCTTAGTTATTACAAGAGAATCGTTTATTCTAATATATGAGGTGATGGAGGGAGACTGAAGTCACCTCTTTCTATTTAAAGGCTAATCTAATTTTATTTATTAATTTATTTAAAACTTTAGCAGAATAAGGTTTTCCTTTAACAACCCATACAGATAATGGCCATGAACTATCAGTTTTTTTTCTAGCAATAATATGAATATGTAATTGTGGAACTATATTTCCTATTTTTTCAACATTAAGCTTAGAAGTTTTGAATAATTTTTTAACAATTTTACTTACATAAATAATTTCTTTCATAAGTAATATTTGATCTTTAGAATTAAGTTCAGTCATGTCTTTAATATTTTTTCTTCTAGGAATTAATATCAACCACGGAAACTTTGAATTATCATTCAATCTAATCGAACATAATTTTAGATTTGTTATAGGATAAGATGATTTCAAAAAATTTTTGTTAATCTTATTCATTAAATCTAAAGTTAACTATTTAAATATTTGTTACAATAGTTATTTATTATATAATTAAATAATGGCAGATAAAAAAATTAGATCTATTGCAAAAACATTTTCCTGGAGATTTTTTATTTTTATTTATTGGATGATTTTTGGCTATATTTATACTGGCACATTTACAGGTGCGGGGATATTAGGTGTAGGTTCAATTATTCCTCTCTTTTTCTACTACTTCCATGAAAGAATTTGGAATAAAGTTAAATGGGGAATTAATTAAATTATACTTTAAATAATTTTTTTAAGTTTATCAGAGATTATTATTGTCTTGTTGTTGATATATTCTTCGTGATTTTTTTCAATATTATTAAGCTCATATAAATAATTAACCATCACACCAAATGATCTATTTAAACCCACTTCTGATACATTTGCATTTATAATAATATCATCAATTATAGCTCCATTACCTAAATGAAACCTACAAACATCATTTATTGGTAATTTTTTTTTATCTTTTTCATTCATTAAATAATGAGCAACTAATTTTGTAATAGCTACTTTATTTGAAACAATTCTAGGATCACCAACTTTTAAGTCCGGTGATTTTAAAAAAGAAATATTTTCTACTGGTACATCTCCTAAAATATTTTTTATTTTTCCATCCTCTAGATATGAAAACCAATCTCTAAAACCAGGTATAGGTGAAAGTGTTCCAAAATGTTTAATATTTGGTAACTCCTCTTGAATTTCAAACACAACTCTTTTAATTAAAAAGTTTCCTAAAGTTACTCTAGATAAACCTTCCTGACAGTTGCTAATCGAATAAAAGGTTGCTGAGTCATATTTTTGATCTCCATCTGACCTTGGTTTTGTGATTTCTTGAATTGACCTACCTAAACCATTGGTTAGAGCAACTTGTACGAAAATTATTGGCTCATCTTCAAGGGCTGGATGGAAATAAGAAAAAAATCTTCTATCTTCTCCAAGCCTTCGTTTTAGCTCATCCATGTCTTTAATTTCATGAACTCTTTCGTATTTCATAATTTTTTCTAAAACTGCTGCTTTGGTATCCCAGGTAATTTTTGCTAATTTTAAAAACCCTGGATTAAACCAAGATTTAAACAATTCTCTTAAATCATCATCCAAAGGTTCAAGATCCTTATTTTGATTAAGTAATTTTAGTAAATCCTCTCTTAATGAAACAATTGTTGATATGCCATGCGGAGCCATATTCATTCTTTTAAAAAGCTCTCTTCTCTTACCTTCTGATATGACAGATAATTTGTACAAGTTTTTATCATTTTGTGTTTTTTGATAATTTTCTATGGCTTCAGCTACTTTTGTATGGCTTGGTTTATATTTTTCATTTATCTTTTTAAAAAAAAGAAGTTTATTTTCAGGTGAGAGTGTTTGATACAAATCAGTTATATCTCTTGCAACTGTAATTCCAAAAGCTGCTCCTTTGTTAGAAATTAAATCATCACATAATGAAATTATTGTCTCTAAATCATTTTTTTTGAGTTCAGTTTTTTTAAATAGTTTTTGACCTACATCAGCAATAGAGGAAATAATTTCTTTTAAATTAAACTTCATAATTTATTTTTTTTAAGTTAAATTTAAATATTCAATAAAAGATCTTATAGAAACAGCAATTAAAAATGTTCCGAAAATCTTACTTAATAACTTTTTATCTAATTTATACACTGCTTTTGCCCCTATACGTGCCATTAACATCGTCACAGGAACAAATACAATAAATCCAAGTAAATTAATATAACCAATGCTAAAAGGTGTATTTATATTTGCAGCTATTTTACCTCCCGTTATCATTGTTATAGTTCCACTTAATGCAATTAAAAAACCAATTGCAGATGCTGTTCCAATTGATTTTCTTATATCATAACCAAAAGTTCTCATAAATGGGACCATTAAAGAACCTCCCCCTATACCAAGTAGTACAGAAATAAAACCTACGATAATTCCAGAAATATTTTTAATTGAGTCTTTGATTTTTTTTGGATTTTCTACGACTTTTTCTCTAAAGAAAATAAAAAATAAACCAACAATAAATGCCATTACTGAGAAAAATAAAACAAATGTGGATGTCTTAAGATTAACTGCTAAAAATGTTCCTCCAATTACGCCTAGCACAATAAAGATACCGAATGATTTTACTAACTTAAGATCTACTGCATCGTATTCCATATGAGTTTTTGATGAAATAACTGAAGTTGGAATTATTATTGCCAAAGAAGTTCCAACTGATAAATGCATTCTTGTTGCAATATCAAAATCTAATACTGTAAAAGCATAATACAGAGCTGGTACCATTATAATACCTCCGCCAACTCCAAGTAATCCAGCCATAAAACCTGCTACTGATGCAGCTATTGACAAAACAACTAATAAATTAATTATTTCATTTATATCTAAAATTTCCATTAAGAATTAGCCTGGATAGCTTTCTCATTGTTTTGAACAATTGTCATAATATGTTTTGTTTTCTGAAAATCAGACTCTCGGGCCATTAAGTTATCACTTAAATATCTTTTCCAATCTTTTGAACCTGTCTGTCCATGGTACAAACCCACAGTGTGTCTCATTATATGATTGATCTTTGTTCCTAATTTTACTTCCCTATCAGCATATTCCAAAAGTTTTTCTACAACCTCTTCTCTAGATGGATTGTTATCGGTCTTAAAAATATTTCTTTCAAT
>CABXUR010000018.1 GCA_902515485.1 uncultured Pelagibacteraceae bacterium
ATTTTTATTCAATTTTTTTTTACATAATAAGAGAAGCTTTGTTATTTGATATTTTTTCAATAAGTGAATTGTTTGTTTAATTAAAATTAAATCAAAAGAAATTTTTGTTTTATCAATAAATGAATACCCATCAATATTTTTAAAAATTATATTTTTGCTTTTGTCTTTATGGCTTTCGACATCAAGACCTATTGGTTTATTAATAAATTTTAATCTTTTAGATAAATTTCCAATAATCTTGCCTCTACCACAGCCTATATCTAACACTCTTGATTTTTTGTCTAATTTTTTTTGTTTTAAAATAAAGTTGTTAAATGAATGAATATATTTGCTTGAAGAAAGCCATGTTTTGTAATCCCAATTTTTTAATGAAGTCATAATTAAATGTTTATTTAACACTTTACTTTTTTAATGACAGTTAAGTCCGAACTTTTTAAGTCTCCAATAATTATATGGCCAGGGTGTTAGAAAGCCTACAATTAACATTATTGGTACTACCCACCATGTCAAAATTGCTCCTCCTGTCAAAAGGTAATCAGTTAAATTCATCATTATTTCCATGCTAATCATTGAAATTAGACTCATTCCTAATGCGGTTTTTAACGCTTCCTTAATAGGAAAATTTTGCCTAATTAATATAACTGTTTCAAGGATTATACTCGTTATTAATCCATTAATAATTGCAAGTATCATTATGGCTATTAATGGAAATGGTATTAGTGTTAATTGAAAAAATAAAATTGTACCTAAATCACCAATTGCACATCCTAACAGACACCAAAAAGTATTTTTAGCACTAGTTTTCCATATTTGTCTATCGGACCAATCTATTGTAGTGCTCATCTTTAAAATTTGATATTAATCTGAAATGATTTTTAAACAAGAATTCGATACTAAATCTTCTACTTATACTTACATAATTGCATCGGCAAAAGGTCGCGAAGCTGTGATTATGGATCCTGTAATAGAAAACGTAGAAAGTTATATTAAAATTCTAAATGAGCTAGATCTTAAACTTGTTAAAGTAATAGATACCCATATTCATGCTGATCATGTAACTGGTGCTTCCAAATTACAAAAAGTTACCAGTTGTACAACAATTATGGGAGAACATACTCCCGCTGACACAGTTGATATAAAAGTTAAAGACGGTGAGATAATAGATATTGATAATTTAAAGATAAAATCATTGTATACACCAGGGCATACCTCGGATAGTTATAGTTTTTTATTAGATAATTATCTTTTTACAGGAGATACACTTTTAATTAATGGTACTGGTAGAACAGACTTTCAAAATGGCAGTTCTAAAGATGCTTATAACTCTTTATTTAATAATCTTTTAAAATTACCAGAAGAAACATTGGTTTATCCAGGTCATGATTATAATGGTAAGTTTTCAAGTACGATTGGAAATGAAAAAAAATTTAATCCAAGATTACAAGTAAAAAGTGTAGATGAATATGTTGATATTATGTCTAACTTAAATTTAGCAAGACCTAAATTAATTGAAAGTAATGTTAGTAGAAACATTCAACTTGGTGCTAATTAAAAATAAAAAAAATCAATAACCAATAAGAAAATAATCCGGATAGAATAGTTGAAATTATATTTTTTGAAAAATACCCAACAATAATTGCAATTACAGCAGCAAAGATTTTTGGATCATGTATTTCTACAAATGCTCCATAATCATTAATAAAAATTGCAGGAAAAATTATTGCTGGAAAGACTGCAGATGGAACATATGCCAATACTTCTTTAAATCTTTCACTTAACATTTCTCTACTTACTAAAGCTATCATAGCCATTCTTGTAAAATAAGTTAAGAGACCTGCAATAATTATTGATAGCCAGGTCATTTTTTTAACCTCAATACTAATGAAGCTACAAACAAAGCAATAATTGGTGAAATTATTATGTAGGATTTTAATGGTGCATTAAAAAATAATAATGAGCTAATACCACAAACTAACATAACGATAACATGATCTAATTTTTTTAAATCTTGAACAACGATTGCTATAAAAGTTAAGGGAATAGTAAATTTTAATCCAAGTTCTTCAGGCACAAATGAGCCTAATATGATCCCTGCTAATGTTGCAATTTGCCAACAAGTCCAAAGCGTCCAGCCAGTACCAATTAAATGATAATGTAGATGCTCTTCTGACTTATTATTTTTGAAAAATTTTGCAGATTCTGCAAACGCTTGATCTACAACTATATAAGAAATAAGTAATTTTTTAGTAAACGATAATTTATTTAAGTATTCTGATAAAACCGCTCCATAAAGTAAATGCCTTGAATTAATTATACCCACAGATGTAACAGCTATTAATGAGGATGCTCCTCCTGACAATAATTGAAGAAATACTATTTGAGATGCTCCACCAAAAATAATAATGGACATCCCGTAAACTAGATATGGACTAAATCCAAGTTCAACACCAATTGCTCCACAAATAATTCCAAATGGAATTACAGATAACATATGAGGAGCAACATCAAACATTCCTCTTGTAAATAATTGTTTTTTTGAGAGCATTTAATTTTGTTTTATTAAAAACAAACTATATGATCAATATTAATTGGTCTCTTAATTCCAAATTTTTCATCAACCTCATGTTGATGAATGTGATGAGAATGAACAAAGACAGGTATCAATAAATTATTACTTGTTTTCAAAGTATAAATAAAATTAGTTCCTCTAAATCTTCTATCAACTACTTCTAATTTAAGATTACTTTTATCATCATGCTCAAGATCTTCAGGTTGTAGCAATAATTTTACACTAGATCCCTTTGGATAATGTTTGACAAAATTACCTTTAATTGTTCCAAGATCTTTATTTTCTAAACTATTTTCACCTGTTACTTTTGCTGGTATCAAAATTCCTCTATTCAAAAAATTTACCACCTCAATAGAATTAGGAAAGTGATAGACATTATAAGGATCATCATATTGTTTTATTTGACCATCTAATATAATTGCACATTTGTTACCTAAATAAAAAGCTTCATAAGAGTCGTGCGTAACAATAATTGTTGAAATTTTTAATCTATTTAATATTTTTTTTAATCTTACTTGGATTTCTTCTTTAAAACTTTGGTCTACATTAGATAAAGGTTCATCTAATAATAATAAATCAGGTTTCGTCATTAATGATCTTGCAAGTGAAGCTCTTTGTGCTTCACCAGCACTAATTTCATGAGGATATTTTTTTAATATCTTTTTAATATCTAATAATTGAATTATTTCTTTTAAATTTATTCTTTTACCTTTTTTATCTTTATTTTTTTCTGCACCCAATAATATATTCTCTTCTATTGTAAAATGAGGGAATAAACTATTTTCTTGAAATGAAAGAGATATATTTCTGTCTTCTGGCTCTACATTGATTTTTTTTGATGACAAAATTTTGTCTTTAAGTTGAATTGAACCATTATTGATTTTTTCTAATCCTGCAATAGTTCTAAGAATTGTTGTTTTTCCAATACCAGATGGACCTAAAAGACAAATAACATCTCCCTCATTTTCTATTGATAAAGATACATTTTTCACTTTAGTTTTACCACCAACTATAAAGTCAACATTTTTAATCTCAAAAAAATTTTTACTCATCTTTTTCCCTTAAAATATATTTAGATGTAATCATAATAAAAATAGCTGCAATTAAAATTAAAAATAGAGAAGGTGCAGCTGCTGCCTCAAGCATGTCTTCTGAGGCAGAAATAAAGGCAGTTGTAGCAAATGTTTCAAAATTAAATGGTCTTAAAATTAATGTAATTGGCAATTCTCTTATAATCTCTAAGGATACCAATATGCAGACAAATAAAAGAGAATTTCTTAAGAAAGGGACATGAATATTCATAAAAGTCTTTTTTTTTGAATAACCTAACAAATATGAACTCTCATCAACTGAAATATTAATTTTCTCATATCCAGATTTAATACCATTAAATGCTAAAGAATAAAATCTTACAAAATAAACTATAACTAAACCTAAAATAGAACCAATAAATATTTTTTTAATTGAATACGAACCAAAATATTGAAAAACATTTTCATCAAACCAAGCAATAAATGAAATAAAAGCTACAGCTAGAATTACACCTGGTATTGCATAACCTGATATAGATAAAGTCGATAACATATTTAATAATTTATTTTTTGAAACTCTGTTGCCATAATTAGAAATTAAAGAAAATATTATTAAGGCTAAACTTGATAATGTTACTAAATAAAGTGTATTCATTGTAAGAGTTAATACTGGTAGATCAAATATATTACTTGGAAATTTTATAGTCCAATACAACATCTGACTAAGAGGAAATATAAAACTCATAAAAAATATAAAAAAACAAAAAATAAATGCCAAAAAAGATTTACTTCCTGTAAGTTTTATTTTTGTTTTTTGTTTAAAACCGCCTCTGGTATTAAAATGATACTTGGCATTTTTTCTAGATAAATTTTCTAAGACAAACAATGCAAAAATAAATAAAAGTAGAAAAAAAGATATTCTATTAGCAAATGCTAAATCATCAAATGCAATCCATGAGTTATAAATACCAGTTGTCAAAGTATTTATTGAAAAGAAATCAACAGCTCCAAATTCAGCTAGTGTTTCCATTGCTACAAGAGATAATCCTGCAATAATTGCAGGTCTAGCAGCAGGTAATATTAATTTATATAAAGATTTCAATTTTGAGAATCCTAAACTTTTACCTAACTCAATCAAATTTTGAGATTGATATAAAAAAGATGATCTAGATAGAATGTAAACATAGGCATATAAAGAAAATGAGATTGACATTATTGCTCCAATCATGCCATCAAATTTTGGAATATCTTTATTGTACTCACCATCACCAAATAAATTCGTTAAAATAGTAAAAGCTGTTCCATAATTTTCAAAAAAAGCAGTTAATGAAAAAGCGTAAATATATGGTGGAACAGCAAAAGATAATATTAGTGCCCACTTAAAAAAATTACTGAATGGAAATTTATAAAATGACACCAAATAAGCTGAAAAAGTGCCAATAAAAAAAGTTAGAATTAAAACACTTACTAATAAAACAAATGAGTTGAAAATATATTCAATTAAAAATGTATTTTTTAAAATTTCATAATAATTTGATGTTGTTTCAAAAAAACTAAAAAAAACAGTTATAATTGGGATTAATACCCCTAAAGAAACCAACAATGAAGACAAAAACCAAATATTAGAACTTTTAAACATGAATGATTTATAATACAAAAAACCTTTTTTTATATAAATTTAAGAACAAAAGGCCAAAAACTAATGATTTTTTGAATTTTTTAGTGCTCAAAACTAATTTTAGGAAAGGGTAAAGATCCTAAGGAGAAAGATTTGAGCACAATCTTCAAACAGAAAAATAATCAATATTTAAACGGGGTAAGGATATTTAAAACCTCTTCGTCTTTTATATCTGATAATTTTCTATTATTTATTTTGCTTTTCATTTTTTCACACTCAGACGAGCAAGGTTCACATGTTATCTGACCCTCAAGTGAACCGCTCGTAACAGAAGAATTACTTAAATTTAAGTTAAATAAATTCTTTTTCATCTTTGTTATTTCCAGCCAGCCGCAGTCATTACTTCTAATGCAGCTGCTTGGTTTTTTCCATAACTAGCAACTTTTGTAGATAGATCTTGATTAAAATCTAATCCCAAATTGTTTACTACTAATGGATTTGGTGAAACTCCACCTATCATTGGAAACTCAAAAGTATTATTTGTAAAATGTTCTTGAGCTTCTGCTGATAATAAATAATCAACAAGTGCAATTGCATTTGCTTTATTAGGCGCACCTTTCACTAAAGCAGCACAACTAATATTCATGTGTGTTCCTCTGCCTTGTTGATTAGGGAAAAATGCTTTAACTTTTTTAGCAGCTGCCTGTTGTTCTGCACCTTTTTTACCAGACAACATAAGTGCTAAGTAATAAGTGTTAGCAACTGCGATATCTGCTTCACCAGCAGCTACTGCCATAATTTGAGCTCTATCGTTTCCTTTAGAATCTCTTGCCATGTTTGCAACAACACCTTTAGCCCATTCACGTGTAGCTGCTTTTCCATTATTTTCGATTAATGATGCTACAAGTGATTTGTTGTAAATGTTACTTGATTTTCTTATTACTAATCTACCTTTCCATTTTGGATCAGCTAAACCCTCATAAGTCATTCCTGATAATTCAGCGCCTGTAACTCTTTCAGGTGAATAATAAATTATTCTAGCTCTTTTAGCTACACCAACCCAGTGAGTTGTTCTGAAGTTTTTTGGAACTGATGATTTAATTGTAGGAGATGTTAATCCCTTTTGTGTCATTCCTTTAGCTTGGAAAGCGCCACATCTTCCAGCATCAGCTGTAATATAAAGATCAGCAGAAGAATCAGCTCCTTCTTCAATTATTCTTTTTTCAAGAGCTCCAGCTTTACCGTTAATTAAATTTACTTTAATTCCAGTTTTTTTTGTAAACTTATCATAAAGCTCAGCATCTGCTTTATAGTGTCTTGCATTAAAAATATTTACTTCATTTGCAACAGCGAAAGCTGATACGAATAAAGTGGTGATTAATGCTATAATTGATATTTTTTTCATATAGTCCTCATTTTTATCGTTATTTTGCGAATGAGAATTATTCTCAATGCGAATGATAATCAATCGCATAAATTGACGCAGTTGTAAAGGTTTTATTAAAATTAAATTATAACTTTAAATTTTGAAAAATTGTTATTTCCAGTCACCTATTTTGCTAAAAAGAAAATTCCTAAAAGCCTGGACTCTTGCTGTATTTTTAAGTGACTGAGGATACACAAAATGAGCTTCTGTAATTGGACCTTCAGATTTTGGTAATACTTTAATTACATTATTAGAATTTGAAACTAAATATTCTGGTAAAGCAGCTAAACCAACCCCAGATTCGACAGCTAAAAGTAATCCCATAACACTATTTACTCTCATTACTGTTTTTCTTTTTTTACCATCATGCATTCCAAGTTTCAAAGCCCAATCAGGATTATACACTGGTGAAGGAGCTCCCTTACCAAATGAAATAAAATTATGTTTATTCAAATCATTGATTGTTTTAGGCATTCCGAATTTTTCTAAATATTTATTTGATCCATAAATATAATATTTAATATCAACTAATTTTTTTTGGATATAATTTAATTGCTTTGGTCTTCTCATGAATATACCTATGTCGGCTTGACGAGTACTTAAATCTAATTCTTTGTCATCAAATACTAGTTCAATTTCTATTTCGGGATTAAGTCTCATAAACTCCTGAATCCTAGGTGTTAACCAATGAGTCCCAAAACTTCTAACTGTTGTGATTGTTAACTTTCCTGTTGGTTTATTTTTTTGATCTCCTAAAGAAGTCTCAACTTCTTTAAGTTTACCTATTACTTCATGAGCGGTTTTAAAAACATACTCACCATTTTCAGTTAGTGTTAATCCTCTTGCATGTCTTTCAAAAAGTTGGACCTTTAAATCTTGTTCTAGTGACTGAATTTGTCGACTAATAGCTGATTGGCTTAAATTTAAATTGATTGTAGCGTTTGTAAAACTACCCGCTTCTGCAACTGCATGAAAAATTTTTAATTTATCCCAATCCATTATTTGTTTAAATCAACTATAACTCTTCCAGAAATTTCACCTTTTAAAATTTTTGGATAAGTTTCAATCAATTCCTCCAAACTTACGGTCATGATTGATTTTTCTAACAAATCAAAATCAATTAATTTTGAAGCTTCTGACCATATAAACTCTCTTCTTTTTATACTACAATTTGCAGAGTCCATTCCCCAGAGTTTAATTCCTCTTAACATAAAAGGTATCACACTTGTATTTAGTTCGTTATTATTCGCATTACCACATACTGCAATTATTCCATTTGGTTTGGTTTGAACAATTGTATTTGCTAAGATTTTTCCACCAACTGTATCAACTACGCCGTCCCATAAACCTTTGTCAATTAACCTTGGGTCTTTGTCAAATTCAGCTCGATTTACAACAGTTTTAGCGCCTAATGATTTTAAGTAATCTGCTTTAGAATCTTTTCCAGTAACCGCAGTTACATTATAACCTAATTTTGTTAAAGCCATAACTGCAACACTCCCTACTCCTCCTGTAGCCCCAGTTACTAATACATCATTGACTTTTTCACCTAACAAAATACTTTCTCTTGCTTGTATTGCAAAAGCACTCATTAAAGAAGTAAAGCCAGCTGTACCTAATATCATTGCTTCTCTACTTGAAAGATCATTTGGTTTTTTTACTAAAAAATCTGCGTTTACTTTTGCAATTTGTGAGTATCCTCCATAAAAAACTTCACCTACTCTAAATCCAGTTAAAATTACTTCATCACCCTCTTTAAATTTTGAGTTTTCACTCTCTATAACAGTGCCTGCAAAATCAATACCTGGAATATGAGGAAATTCTTTTACTAATCTTCCACCATTTTTTAAAATCATTCCATCTTTAAAATTAAGATCTGAATAATCTACTTTAATAGTTACATCACCATGTTTTAAAAAACTTTTATCAATTGATTTTACTTCTCTTGTAAAATTTTCACCTTCTTGATTGATAATTAATGCTTTGAATTGATCTGGCACTTTAATCTTTAGAAATACTTATAAATCTTAGATATCGATTTTGATAACTTAGATCTTCCTTAAATTGTCCTAAATAATAATTTGTAACTGTTGATGCTTGTTCTTTTTTAATTCCTCTCATGGTCATACATTGATGTGTTGAGTCAATTGTTACAGCAACACCTTTAGCCTCTAAAGATTCCATTAAAGTTTTAGCAACTTGCATTGTTAATCTCTCTTGAGTTTGTAATCTTTTTGAAAAAACTTCTACAACTCTTGCAAGTTTACTTAAACCAACAACTCTCTCTTTTGGGATATACGCCACATGAGCTTTACCAATAATTGGTGCCATATGATGTTCACAATGACTTTGAATAGAAATATTTTTTTGTATCACCATATCGTCGTATCCATCAACATCCCCAAATGTTTTATCTAAAATCTTATTGGGATCTACTTTATAACCTGCAAAGTACTCTTTATACGCTTTCATTACCCTTTTAGGTGTTTCTAATAAACCTTCTCTTGTGGGATCTTCACCTAACCAAGATAATATAGTTCTGAAAGCATCTTCAGCCTCTTTATCTGAAACTTGGTTAGCATCTATAATTTTACCATCAATGTCTTTTACTAATTTCATAGCGCCATTTTATACAGTAATTACTTAATTTTAAAAATATTTAATATATTCATATATATGCTACATAATCACCCAATATGTTCAAAAAAAGAGAAAATGTCTTAGAAATTGAAGAGGGAAACCTTCTGTCACCTAAATTTGATAATGATGGTCTTATACCAGTAATTACCATGTGTTCTAAAACAAAAGATATACTAATGCATGGATATATGAACGTTGAAGCTTTTAAAGGACCTAACACTACATTTTGGGAATTACAAAAAGATAATAAAATAATTGGTAAAGTTACTTCAGCTGTCTACTCTCCAAGACTTAAAAGGAATATTGCTTTAGCAATAGTTGAAATTCAACAATCAGAAATAGGTAATAAAATTGAAGTGAATTCTAATGAAGGTAAATTTAATTGTACTGTTGTTGAGAAACCTTTTTACGATCCAAAAAAGAAAATTGCTAGTAGCAGTTAAGATTTAATATTATAACCTTTTTTAAGAAGGACAGAGACAACAGTTATACAAATAATTAAGAACAAAACCATAGAGCTAATGCTGATCCATATATTAAAGTCAGATACTCCATAAAATGCAAATCTAAGCCCATTAATCAAATAAACAACTGGATTAAAATATGTGATTGTTTGCCAAAATGGTGGCAACATATCTAAAGAATAAAGGCTTCCACCTAAAAATACCATTGGGGTGATAACCAATGTTGGTATGATTGACATTTGTTCAAAATTAGAACTCATCAAACCAATTAAAAAACCAAATAAAGCAAATGTAAAAGCAACTAATAATAGTAGGAAAATCATTAATAATGGATATTTAACTTCAACTTCAACAAAAAAGGTTGCTGTTATAAAAATTACAACTCCAACTATTAAAGTTTTAGTTGCACCAGCACCTACAAATGCAAGAACAATTTCGAGAGTAGAGATTGGGGCTGCCAATATTTCATAAATAGTTCCATTAAATTTTGGGAAGAAAATTCCAAATGAAGTATTACTAATTGATTGAGTTAACAGCGTTAACATCAATAATCCTGGGACAATATAAGATCCATAACTTATACCATCAATATTTTCAATATAACCACCAATCACTGAACCAAAGACTATAAAGTATAAAGATGTAGATAAAACTGGTGATAACAAAGACTGTAATAAAGTTCTTCGAAATCTATCCATCTCGTGAAAATAAATTGCTTTAAACGCAAGAGTATTAAATTTCATTATTATCCTTAACCAAACTAACAAATATTTTTTCTAGTGAATTTTGTTCTGTTTTCAAATCTCGCAATTTTAAACCTTCATCTTTTAAATCTTGAAGTAAATTTGTAATTCCAGTTTGTTTTGCTTGAACGTTGTAAGTATAATCTAGCGATATAGCATCTTCTCTAATTTTAAGATTATATTTTTTCAAGCTATTTGGAATTTCTAATACTTCCTCTTGAAGATATATAGTTAATTTTTTTTGTCCCATCTTTTTTAATAATTCTTTTGTTTCCTCCACTACAATTATTTCTCCTTGGTTTATAACACCTACTCTATCTGCTATCGCCTCAGCTTCTTCAATATAGTGTGTAGTTAAAATAATAGTAACTCCTGATTTTCTCAACTCATCTACTACTTTCCACATATCTTTTCTGAGCTCCACATCAACACCAGCTGTAGGTTCGTCTAAAAATAAAATTGATGGTTCATGAGATAAAGCTTTGGCTATTAAAACTCGTCTCTTCATTCCTCCTGATAATTGTCTTAATCTTTGATCTTTTTTATCCCAAAGACTCAAATCTTTAAGAATTTTTTCTATATGTTTTAGGTTAGGTTTCTTTCCGTATAAACCCCTTGAATAACTTATGTTATTAAACACAGTTTCAAATTGTTCTAATGTTAATTCTTGAGGCACTAATCCAATTCTCGATCTGGTTTCTCTATAATCATCTATAATATCATAACCATCAACTGTAACTTTACCTGATGATGGTTTAACTATTCCACAAATAATACTAATTAGAGTTGTTTTACCAGCACCATTGGGTCCTAACATGGCGAAGATTTCCCCTTTTTTAATATTAAGATTTACTTTTTCCAGAGCTTTGAAGCCATTGTTATAAACTTTTGATAGATTGTTAATGATTATTTGATTTTCAGACATTTTTGGAGATACATATATAGAGTTTAATTTATATATTACAATAATCTAATTTTATTAAACTGCTCTTTACAACAAAAAAACAACTAATCGATAGATTTTAATATTTCCAAAGGTAGTGGTGCTTCTGGATATTTTTTTTGGCATAACTCTTCATAACTTTTACAATAACTTATTATAATTTTATAAATATTATCCTTATTTTTAATAATATCTAATTCATTAATTAAATCATTTCGTTTATTTTCTAACTCTTGTATTTGCTCTTTTGAAAAAAATTCACCAGTTTCAATTTCCCAATATGTGTTATCAAGTTCATCATTATTTAGTTTGTTTAATTTTTTTTGTAATTCTTGAATAATCTTGTCATCTGATTGTTTGTCTCTCATAGGAGAATTTTTTAATTTTCCAAGACACTTATCTTTAAGTCCTTCTATAAAATGATCATACGGTTTTCCTTCTGACAGATCTTTAAAATGATTCGTATTAAAATATTTATCAATTGCAGATTTTGTAGAACCTTTTTCTTTACCTTTAATTATTGCTACTTGCACATAAACTTCTTGATTAATATATTCCTCTAAATGTTCTTTAACTTTCTGAGGGATCATTTTTTTTTAAATTAATGTGGTGCTCGATACTTACTGTGGCAAGCTTTACAATTACTCCACATTAATTTTCCAATTGTGCCTCCAACATTATCTGTTTCTTCAATTGTCGAAGCAAGTTTTATCATATCATCCGATGCTTTTTGCATTAAAGCATCAAAAGCATCTTTTTCTTCCCAAATAATCGGCAAAGATTCGGTCTTAAATCCCTCTTTAGAGTTATCTGGAAACATTTCTTTTAAATTTTTATAATTTTCACTCATCTCTAACATTAATATCTTTGCATCATCAAAATCACCACTTGATGAGAGTGATTGAACTTTTTTAGCTGTATTATAATTTTTACTAAATAAAGCTTTTCTACTCTTAATTATTTCTTCAACACTTTGTTCACTGTTACTTGGTGTAGTGATTGAAATAGCAAATAATGACAATAATATTATTTTAATAATTATTTTTATATGTTTAAATAAATCATGCATCTTAATAATACCCTAACAGAGTATGGCTTTTTTTCAAAGATGCTACATTGGCTTAGCGCAATTTTACTTTTTATCCAAATTCCCTTAGGTTTTTATCTAGTTGATTTAGATTTTGGTGAGGAAAGACTTACATTTGAAAATATACATATAATATTAGGTTTAACCATATTTTATTTAGTTATTATAAGGCTATTAAAAAATATTATTAACCCCACACCAAAATTAGATACAAGTATTTTTAAAGGACAAAAGTTTTTAGCAAAGATGAATCACGTATTATTATATGTGACTATAATATCTATCACAATTTCAGGAATTTTAAAAAAATTATATAGTGGAGAAAGCTTAGTAATAATTTTTAAAAAAATTAAGTTAAATAATAATTTTGAATTAGCTGAAATTTTT
>CABXUR010000019.1 GCA_902515485.1 uncultured Pelagibacteraceae bacterium
ATTTAATTCTGTAACCGCTGGTCCATTTAAAACATCAATTGCAATTTTTTTTGATTTAAAATATTTATGTGACAGATCATTAACTTCAATAATCCATTTTTTTAATTGTGAATTAGCTTGATCTCCATGAGCAAAATAATCCCAAGTTATTGCTGGTCTAATTTCATCAATTAAATTTAAGTGTTCAGACAATTTTTCACAGTTAAAATACTCATAAAGAATTATTGGTCCTTCCACCGGTACGAAACAATACCTAGAGAGATTATGCATATTAAATACACTCATATTTACCGTGTCTAATGCATAACGAACGTTGACTGGGTCAAATAATATACATGCTTCTAAATTATTCTTAATTAATTCATTTTTAACTCTCTCAAGTCGATAACTTCTTAATTTTTCAAAGTTAATCTCATCCTCTCTTATTCTTTTTTTAGTTAGGAAGTTTGTATATATTTTGTGTTCTGGATTTATTTTTCTACTAAATTTCATAAGATTGAATCATAATATTTCAAAATTGATAAAAAGTATATTGTGCAACTAATTCCTGCCCTGGATCAATATCGCTTAATGAAACAAGAAATAAATATTTTAAATTTTTTTCATTTTTTTTGTTGATTGATAAGAAAGAATTTAAATTTAGAATTTTGCCAAATTCATATTCTGGAAATGTATCTGTTCCCACTCTAATTATATTAGGATTTTCTGAGTGATTATAGAAACCGCCTAACGGCGTTCTAATATAATTGTTAGGAAATGATTCGTGTCTAACATGTGTAATACCTATAAAAGAATTTTTATTAATCTTTTTTTCAGAAAATAAACCTAAGCCTTCAATTTCTGAATTTCTAATTGTTAATTGATTTGGTAAAGGTCTATACATAAAATATCTTAGTTTCTCATTTTTTTGACCACTTGGATCATAAAGTGGCTCTTTAATTATAGAACAATTAAATAGATTTCCATTGATCTCTATTTGAATTTTACTTTCAGACTTAATTTTATTTTGATCGATAAATGTAAATGCCACACTTTTGTTCACAAAATGTGCAAAACCTCCTGAAGTTACATAACCAATGCTTTGGTCCCCATTCATTACAGCTTCATTATTTGTTACATCAATATCATTTGTTTCAACAATTAAAGGTGTAAGTTTGCTTGAAGAGCTCTCTTTTTTTGCACTTTCTTTACCAATAAATTCTTTGTTCCAATTTATAAACATATCTAATCCAGTTTCTTTTGCAGTAAAATCTGGTCTATAATCTAATGTCCAAGCTCCCCAATTTTTCTCTAATCTCATAGACATTAATGCCCTTCCACCAAAAGGTCTAATATCAAATTCTTTTCCTGCTTCCATTAACTCTTCATAAAGTTTTAATTGATAGTGTGGTGCTACATAAATTTCATAACCAAGCTCACCTGTAAATGAAATTCTATTTATTATAGCTGGTACACCACCAACAAACATTCTTCTAGAGTCTCTAAATTTAAACTTTTCATTCGAAACATCATCTCTTACGATTTTTTCTAATACTTTTCTTGAATTAGGTCCTGCAATAGACAACCCATGATACTCATCAGATCTATTTTTATAACTTAAATTAAATTTTACTAAATGACTTTCAAACCAACGTTTATGCATTTCTTGTGCAGCTCCTGAACCAAAAACTATAAATTCATTTTCATCTAAACAAGCTACAGTTAAATCTCCACATAATTTTCCTCTATATGATAACATTGGAGACAAAGATATTCTTCCTGGTTTTGGAATTTTTCCAGCCATAACATGATCTAAAAATTTTCTGGCATCAGGACCTTTAAATTCATGTTTCGAAAAATTAGCAACTTCAATTAAGCCAACATTTTCTCTAACATTAATAACTTCTTTTGAAACATAATCATGTGATCTTGATCTTTTAATAGTGGGTTCTTCATGAGCATCTTCTTTATTATTTGCAAACCACAAAACATTTTCTAATCCAAAGCTATCTCCCATAACCGCACCTTGATTTACAAAACGATCATAAAGTGCAGTTGTTTTTTGTTTTCTTCCTTTTGGTAAAGTTTCATTAGGAAAAGTCATAATAAATCTTCGTTCATAATTTTCTGAAGATTTTACTGTTCCATATTGAGGTGAGGCATAATCCCCAAATCTTGAAACATCCATTGCCCAAACGTCAATTGAAGGTTCGCCATCAATTATCCACTCAGCAATACATTTTCCAACCCCACCACCTTGGCAAAATCCAGCCATTACACCAACTGCTACCCAATAATTTTTCATACCTGGAACTGGGCCAATTAAAGGACTTCCATCAGGACCAAAAGTAAATGGACCGTTAACTATATTTTTTATTCCAGCGCGTTCTAATGCTGGCATTCTTTCAAAACCTATTGCTAGTCTGTCTTCAATATTATCTAATTTTGGCTGCAGTAACTCATGTCCAAAATTCATTGGTGTACCTTCAACTTTCCATGGAGTTGATTTTGGTTCATAAGTTCCAAGCAACATACCTTTTCCTTCTTGTCTAAAGTAAATATTACCCTCAAAATCAGTACCAATTGGCAGTCTTTGTTTGCCCATAGCTTCTATTTCTGGAATTGCTTCAGTAATTAAATAGTGATGTTCCATTGGTTGAACTGGAAGATTTAATCCTGCTAATTGACCAACTTCTCTTGCCCACAAACCACCAGCATTGATTACAATATCAGCATTTATATTCCCTTTATCTGTGATTACGTCCCAAGTCCCATCTTTTTTTTGTTTTGTGTCTTTAACAACTGTATGGGTATAATATTTTCCCCCATGAACTTTTGCAGCTTTAGCAAAAGCATAAGTAACACCCGATGGATCAACCTCTCCATCAATTGGGTCCCACAATGCTAACAAATATCTAGATGGATCAATTAAA
This sequence comes from uncultured Pelagibacteraceae bacterium, assembly GCA_902515485.1. Taxonomy (GTDB): domain Bacteria; phylum Pseudomonadota; class Alphaproteobacteria; order Pelagibacterales; family Pelagibacteraceae; genus Pelagibacter. The sequence goes on from CABXUR010000019.1 coordinate 2,913, forward strand.
GGGTTTTTCTTTTTTACTTCTTCAAGAGAAATGAACTCTTGATCAAGCCCCATGTATCTTGCTTTTGATCTTTCTCTTTTTAAATAATCTGCCCAAACTTCATTTGATGCCAAGTAAAATCCACCACTTGGTTTAAAACCAACAGAATGACCAGACTCTTTTTCAATCTCTCTGTATAAACCTATTGTATATGCCATCATTCGAGAGATATTTGGATCAGACGAGATTACATGTACATTTCCAGCAGCATGCCAAGATGATCCTGAAGTCAGTTCGTTTCTTTCAAGAAGTATACAATCTTTTAATCCGAACTTAGAAAGATGATAGAGTATTGAACATCCAACAACTCCTCCTCCTATTACAACTACCTTGGCATGTTTTTCCATATTAATATTTGATCTCTTTATTTACTTTTTTCAAAGACTTATCTGTTCCGTGATGAAAGTGTTTACTCATATCGGGCATATATTTCATTGAAATTGGTTTCTTTCCAATTGCAACTGACATCTCTCTGACGTGATGGGCTTCTGCTCCACAACATATACCAATAAAATTTATTTTACTTTCAACGCAATCTTTAGCAAATTCAGCCATCTCAAATCGATTGCAAAATAAATTGTCTAAAGCAACAGGGAAAGCATTACCACCAGGAATGCAATCGCAGCCATGATCAGAAATATTTAAAAAGCCAGGTTCCTCTTTAGTTGTTCTGTAAGGAACAGGAAGTCCTGCCACATGACATGAAACTTTATCTCTAATTTTTTTTAATAATTTCATTGTCATCTCTGGTCCTCGATAACAATTTAAACCAACCACATCAGCACCTAGATCTTCCATCATCTTGCATGCATCTTCGGCGCTGTGTCCTTCCCTAGTTTTATCTCCTCTAGGTATTGCAAAATTACAAACTGCAATAAGTCCAGCATCTTTTATAGCTTTTAATGCAATTTTCATTTCATCAGACCAACTAATTGTTTCAGCAACAATAAAATCAACTTCTGCTTCTTTTGCCCAAGCTACTTGTTCCTCATACATTTGTTGACATTGTTTATGAGTATTCGCATCATTTGGATCAAATACATTTGTATTTGCGACATCTCCACAAACCATCAGGTCTAGATCTTTAAATTCAGCAGCTGTATCTTTTGCAATTTTAAGAGCATTCTTTTGCATTGGTTCTAATAAATGTTCTTTACCTATTATTCGCAGTTTTTCTCTATGTCCGTAATATGTAAAAGCTTGAACAACATCTGAGCCAGCTCTAATAAATTCTCTATGTAATTGAGTTACTACTTCCGGATGTTCTAAAACAACTTCTGGCACAAAAGGCCCTGCTGATAAATATCCCCTTCTTTCCATTGCAAAAAGATAACCTTCAGCACACATTATCGGGCCTTCATTTAATCTAGTAATAAGATCTTTTTTCATAATTCATCCTTTCATTTGGTTAAGTTAGTTGCAACCCACTTATGAAACATCAAAGTAGGAGTATCCATTACTGGGGAAAAATTTCCGCCATTGTAAGCAGGTGAACTTCGACCCTTTTGCATTCCCTCTATTGCAGCAATATCTTCATTCATAACTTCTTGCCAGAATGTAAAATTTTTTTTTCTTATTTCTATATATTCGTCACTTGAAGCACTTTCGTCTCCAACATAATACATTTCAAAATGTTCTCTTGTATTATTATTTGACAATGGCTCTAACCAAAAAGCATAAAAATGATCAACGTGTATCCCAAGCATAACGTTAGGAAACAAAGAAACATATTCTGAATTTTGATAAAGATCGCTAGGCCAATTTGGAAATGTTGAAAGTTTTTTATTTCCATCAAATTGTTGGCTGTATTTATTGCTTCCTTGTCCAGAAAAAGTTTCCGTATGATCTTCGATATGATAATGGTCTTTTAAATTTGAAACTCTATTTAATTCTGGATGAACCCAAGGTAAGTGATAGCTTTCACAATAATTTTCAATTGCAAATTTCCAATTGCTTTTTACTTCAATATTAAAATAACCAAAATCTCCAGCATGTCTTATTAATTTTTGATCTTCTTTTGATATAAACTTTGACCATTGCTTTTCTAAAGGATCGATACTTTCCTCAAAATCTTTTTTATTTTTATTTACATTAATAAATATTAAATCCATCCAAACATATGATGAAACTTCTTTAAGATTGCTTTTTGATTTAATAAAACCATCTACCTCATGTATATTCATTCCACCAATATGAGGTGTGGCTATCAATTCACCATTAAAATTATATGACCATGAATGATATGGACATCTTATAGTGTTCTTTAATTTGCATTCTTTATTTAAAAGTATCATGCCTCTATGGCTGCATACATTATGGAATACTCTAATTTTATTATTTTTATCTCGTAAAATTAAAAGTGGAATTCCCATTAAATTAAATGGTTTTGCATCACCAGTTTCAGGCACTGAACTAGATACACCCACAACTATCCAGTTATCAAAGAAAACTTTCTCCCTTTCTATTTTAAAATATTCATCATTCAAATAACATTCATTAGGAAGACCATTTGCTTCATTAATTGAATTTTTTGTAGCTTCGATTTTATCTAGATCGACAATTCTTGATAATGCATCTAAATTTTGTGACTTCATTAACCTCCTTTTCTATTTAATTTAGTTTTACTTAAATTTAGAAAACTAGGTTTTTATTATGATTCTCTTATAATTATCTGTTGAAATACAGGTTGACAATTCAAGCTGTATGAAAATCCATTTACAAATTCTGGTCCAATCCAAAACATAAAAAAACGTATCATAAAATGGGTAAAATCAAAATAAAATTTACTCCACAAGGGGTACTTTGTAGTAGTTGAATTTCTTTGACAGCATTTTCAAATAAGATAATGATCGAGAAAAAAATGAATTTTTCACTAGAAATTGGTCCTAAAACTGACCTTGAAACATTACCTCCAGTTAAGGATGTTTACGTCACAATGCTACCTGGTGGAGACTATAAAGAGACTTCAGATCAATCTATTGAACTTGTAAAAAAAGGTTTTAATCCTGTTCCTCATTTCCCAGCAAGATCAATTCAAAACGATTCTGAGCTTAAAGATTACGTTTCAAGATGTAAAGACGGTGGAGTAAAACAAGCATTAATTATTGGTGGTGGTAGAGAACCAATGGGAAAATTTAATAGTTCATTTCAACTTTTAGAAACAGGTTATTTTGAAAATATGAAAATAGGAATTGCTGGACATCCTGAGGGAAGTCCTGACATATCCGACACAGATTTAGACAAAGCTATGATAGATAAAAAGCCTTATGCTGATTATATTGTAACTCAATGGTTATTAGATCCTCAGCCTATTATAGATTTTATTTCTAAACAAAGCGTACCAGTGCATGTTGGAATTACTGGACCTCTTAAAATAACAAGCTTAATAAAATTTGCTAATATTGTTGGAGCAAAAAATTCCTTAAATTTTCTTAAATCTAATTTTAGTAAGGCGTTAGATTTATTGAAACCTAAAGACCCTAATGATTTAATTGGGAAAGTTAAATCGCATACTGATAACTTCCACATTTATACATTCGGCGGCTTGAAGGAAACAAACAAGTGGTTGAAGGAGAATAGTTATGTCTAATGAATTTGACTATACTAAACTAAAACATGTTACTTCAGTTGATCAATCAGATCGTGCAGTACCATATAATTTAAGACAAAGTGGGCCAACTAAAGTTGAAATGCTTATCTCAACAAGGGTAAGAAAATCACCTTATTGGCATTTATCAATGCAGGCAGGTTGTTGGAGAGCAACTGTTTATAATCGTATTTATCACCCAAGAGGATATGTAAAACCAGAAGATGGTGGAGCAATGGTTGAGTATGATGCAATTGTAAATCACGTTACTATGTGGAATGTCGCTGTTGAAAGACAAATCAGAGTTAAAGGTCCAGATGCAGAAAAATTTACTGACTATGTAATAACTAGAGATGCAACAAAAATTTCTCCTATGAGAGCAAGATATGTAATCTTATGTAATGCTTATGGAGGAGTATTAAATGATCCAATCCTTCTTAGAATTGCTGAAGATGAATTTTGGTTTTCATTATCAGACTCAGATATCGGCATGTATCTTCAAGGTGTAAATGCTGATGGAAGATTTGATTGTAAAATTGAAGAAATTGATGTCAGTCCTGTACAGATACAGGGTCCTAAAGCAAAAGCTTTAATGAAAGACCTTTGTGGAGATCAAGTTGATTTCGATAATATGCCTTTTTATGGTTTGGCTGAAGCAAAAATAGGTGGAAGAAGTTGTGTAATTTCACAGTCTGGTTTCTCAGGAGAAGCTGGATATGAAATATATCTGAGAGACTCTACTTTATATGCTGATGATATGTGGAATGCTGTTCTTGAAGCAGGTAAAAAACATAGCCTTATGGTTATTGCTCCAGCTCACCACAGAAGAATTCAAGCTGGAATTCTATCATGGGGTCAAGATATGGACCAACAACATAATCCCTTTCAGTGTAACTTAGGTTATCAAGTTTCTTTATCTGGAAAAGGTGAGTGGGCTAAAAAAGGTGACTATGTTGGTAAAGCTGCATTAGAAAAAATGGGCGCCGAACTTAAAGATGGTAAAAAACCTTACAAGCTTCAATTAGTTGGACTTGAATTAGGTGGAAAACCTATTGAAGAATACGCTCCTGATTTTTGGCTAGTATCTCCTGAGAGTGGTGGAGATCCTGTTGGATTTATTACATCTCCTTGGTATCACCCAGAAAAAAAACAAAATATCGCAATGGGATATGTGCCATTTGATGGAACATTAAACGCAAATGGTTTTCCAAAGGGTAAAGTTGGAACTAAATTTAAAGTTCACTTACCCGAAAAATACTCTAATACACCAGGAACTCCTGTTGATGCGATTGTAGTGGATATTCCATTCAAGGAGTCTTTCAACGCAAATACTAGAGAAGTTGTAAAAGGCTAAATTTATTTTGGGGGAGTAAATTAAAAACTTCCCCATTTCTTCAATGACTAAAGGTTTTTTGATAGTAGTTTGCATTATCATTGTGATTGCTTTAATAATATTTCCATTATTAGTTTCATATAAAGCACAAAAAAATAAAAAATAATGTTTGCTGAATTTTTAAGTATAGTTTTTAAATCTATAAAATTAGATAAATCTTTATATTCAGATAGTAAAAATTTTGGTGAAGCTTCTGTTTATTTTGCTGGTTTAATTATGATTTTAGATGGTATCGCAGGTGCTGTTGCCGCTAACACAGTGATTAAAACAGCAGTCGCAATGTCAGGACTTACATCAATTTTAACTTGGTTAGTTTGGGCGATCTTTATTTATGTAATTGGTGTTAAACTTTTTCCTGACAAAAAATCAAAAGTTCCGTTTAAAAAAGTTTTAACAGCAGTTGGGTTTGCTCATGCACCTGGTTTACTTAGATTTTTTGCAGTGACACCTAATATGATGATACCAATTATTTTTTTAACACAATTTTGGATTTTTGCTGGATTAATTATTTCAACAAAACAAGTATTGGGCTTAAAATCAAATATCAAATCTTTTGGAATAGTTTTTTTATCATTTTTAATTATAGCATTTTTATCTATATCTTTTGTGATGAGTAGAATGAATATGTTGCCTGTTAGCCAGATTAGTTAGATTGGAAAAATAGTCTTAGATACTCTACAAGACGAACAAAGTTTATAACTAGTTAAAATTAAATTTTGAGACACACTTTCGTCTTCTTTTTTGCATTCCTCACAAATATTATCTAGTTCTTTAATAATTTCTGCATCATAACTATTTTCTGATTTATTAGTCATTATCTGTAAGGCCAGCTCCTGCTCCACTTTGTTTAAGACTATCACTTTCTTCTACAAATGTATTTTCAGCTAATTTGTATAAACTATTCCACTCCGTGTCTGTAAAGTTGTCTTGGTTATCTAAAAGTTTTATCTCTACATTATTTGCATGATTGCTAAAGTCCTTATTTAATCCATTCGAAAAAATATTTACATTCAAATTAAGTAAAATTTCATATTGATCAAATTTAACATATATTTTTTTTCCACTTATTTCAGATGCTCTACTTAAAAATGACAAAAATATTACTGGATATGCAATTTTTTTAAAGTGTATCGTTTCAAAATTCTCTATTACTTTGATTTGATCTAAAAAACTAACACCAAGTGTAATTGGACAGAAAGCTTCTTGAGCAATATTTTTCTCTCTGATTGAATTTAAATTTTCAAATTTTTTTATTTCTCTTTCTTTATAGTACTGATTTAAATTTTTTATTCCCGCCAATCCAAATAACTCTAATAATCTTATAGACTTTCCAACTTCTTCAGAAATTCCCCAAGAAAAACCAACTGCTCTACTGGCTCTTTTAACTGCAGTTTCAATTTCACTTAAAGATCTCATTATTAATTGTTAGCTTTATAAACCCATTGCTCGTCATAGTTTTTTAATTCATTTGGTAGTGGCGCACCTTGGAACATACAAATTCTGAGCCATTTATCTGATCTAGGATCAAATTTTAATGCTCCAAAAAATGACAGTTTAAGTCTAAGCATATCAATAGGAACAATACTTTTGCCAATTGTATTGTCTTGAATTTCAGAATATGGAAATTTTTCTATTATAAAAGCTCTTCTGACAACATGTCTTAAATCTGGGTTCAATGATAAAAATTGAGCAATTAATGTTGAGTCATTTTTTAAGGAAAGTAATTGCTCATAAAGTTTTTTTATATCCCTTGCTATAGCCAGAGGTTGTTCTAATTCAGATCCATGTTCTTCAAACCTGTCGGCCATCCTAGGTTCTTCTTTATTTTTTGATATAAACCAAAAATTTTGATGATTTTCTTTTTGATCAAAATTTATATCCAAAATATTTGGATATCTAATTTTAATAATTTCTAGTAACTCTTGTACTGTTCGATTGGTTGGAATATTAAAATACTTCTCTTCTTCAGAGCTCATATTATTAACTAAAGGCTCAGTAATATCGTCATAAGGCTCCATCATTATAGAAACTACATATTCTATACATTCCTCGCAAGAATTCTGCTCCAACCACAAATATATCTCATTAAATGGAAACTCAGACTGAAAATCAAAATCATTTTCAACATGATTGATCAATTTTTTAACATCTCTTAATAATAATCTAATTTTATTCTGCTGATATTCACTTTCTGTATACCAGCTAGTAATATTTTTTAATGATTTTTTTAAACAATCTTTAAAAAGTTCACTATCTTGATTTTTAACAATTTTAATTTCTCTGATCTTTTTTAATGCTGTTTCTCTACTTAAAATCCAATTATTTAACAATGTCGGGTGGTTAACTATAAAAGGAGCCATACCAAGACCAGTAGAGTTTCCAATACCTAAATTTTTACAAATTTGATTATCTAGTTTTACTGCTGATTTGGGATTTATATTATGAGCAACATGATTTACCTGATCAAACGTAAATTGTCTTACTAAATAAACTAACATCATTTCTAATCTAAAAGGACCGTTGATTTCCTCTCTATTTTTAATCCGAAATCTATCTGCTAGACCAAATTTTCCAGATCCATAAACTGCAGTTGTTCTGTATAAATAACCAACTTTTGACAATAAGTCTAAATTAGGTTGTTTACCCTCACTTAAATTTTTCACAACATGATTAAAAACTCTTACAGACTTATTTGCTCTTGATAAAGTTAACTCTTTAAATGTAAGTCTACCTATTTCTTGCTTGGGGACTTCGTTTTTTAATCTTTTAATATCATCTTCACTTGGCACACCATCATAAAGCGTAAAAGCAGCATCCCACTTAGTAGCTATTACTCTATCGGATCTTTCTTCGTCTTCAATCTTATTTGCAAAGCATATTAATGAATAAACTCTATCTTTCTTCTTAAATGAATATATTGCTTCTCCATGACCATCTTTATTCAAATTAAATAAATCTCTATTATAGTCCCAATCTTTGAACTCACTTAAAAAACTCCTTAAAAATGATAATTTTGATTGATGAAATGATCCTAACCTAGATAATTTCATTATTGTGTTTGGGTCTCTTAATTCAACTTTCATAATTAAATTGACTTATAAAAATTGTACCAATTGTTTCCAAGTATTCCTTGTGTCTCACTCTCTGAAAAACCCACTTTTTTAAGACCATTTTCAATATTTTTAAATCCTCTAGCATCCTCAAACCATTTTGGTTGTTTTGGAAATCCAGGTTTTTTTTTAGATCCCTCTCCATAATTTTTGTTTTTAGACCAAGTACCATTTCTCATCCACTCAACAACTGTATCAGGTTGATTTAAACAAAGGTCTGATCCAATACCAATATTTTTTAGATCCATAATTTCCGCTGTTCTTGCAACCATCTCACAAAAACTTTCTATTGTACAATTAGTATTATCTTTTAAATGATGTGGATATAAAGACAAACCTAGCATGCCACCACTTTGACTTAATTTTTTTAATAGATCGTTAGATTTATTTCTTTTAGCAGCATGCCAAAAAGATGGATTGGCATGAGTAATAGCTATTGGTTTTTGACTTAATTCTATTGCATCAGATGTACTTTTCTCTGCTGAATGAGACATGTCAATAACAATCCCAACTCTATTCATTTCTTTAATAACTTCATGGCCAAAATTAGTTACACCACTATCTATTTTTTCATAACAGCCAGTAGCAAGTAATGACTGATTATTATAAGTCAGTTGCATAAATCTACATCCTAAAGAATGTACTTTTTCAACTAAACTAATATCATCTTCAATTGGTGAACAATTCTGAAACCCAAAAAAAATTGCTGTTTTTTTTTCAACGTTTGCTTTTTCAATATCTTTAAAATCATTACCTAAAAAAATTAAATCTGAATTTTCTAAAAAGAGTTTTTCCCATTTTCTAGTTTCTTCAACTAACTCATCATAATCTTCATGATAAACAATGGTTACGTGCACTGCGTCTAGATTCGCCTCTCTATTAAATTCAAAGATCTCTCTAGACCAATTACAATATTGTAAATTATCTATTTTAAAATTCATAAAGAGCTAATTCTAATCAATATGTTTTTAAATACTATTAATTTTATTGAAATTTTGAGTTAATTTTGAAATAAAGATTTCAGTTAGATTTCATGAAAAAAAATAAATTATTAAAAGTTTCAATAGTAATGGGTAGTCAGACTGACTATAAAATTATGCATCTAGCGGAAAAAACTCTAAAAAAAATAGGTGTACCTTTTGAGACTAAAATCATATCAGCACATAGAACTCCAAAAAGAATGTATGATTATGCTTTAGCAACTAAAAAAAATAACATTGGTGTAATTATAGCTGGAGCAGGTGGTTCTGCTCATTTACCAGGAATGATTTCTGCAATATCATCACTACCAGTACTTGGAGTACCTATCGAAAGTAAAAAATTAAAAGGCTTAGATAGCTTGCTATCTATAGTGCAAATGCCTAAAGGCATCCCTGTAGGTACGCTTGCTATCGGTGAAGATGGTGCAATAAACGCAGCATTGCTTGCAGCTTCAATTATTGCAAATAATAATCAATCAGTAAAAAGAAAATTAAATAATTGGAGAACGACTCAAACAAAATCTGTAAAAAAAAAACCTAAATAATGTCCGATATTACACTTGGA
>CABXUR010000020.1 GCA_902515485.1 uncultured Pelagibacteraceae bacterium
AAAGATATTGGATTATCTGTTGCTTGTGACGGAGTATGTCTTACTTTGATTTCATATAAAGCTAAAATTATGGAATTTTATTTATCTAAAGAAACTATAATAAGATCAAAATTCAAGTATTTAAAAACAAAAGATCAAATTAATTTAGAATTACCACTTAAATATGGAACCAAAATTTCTGGCCATATATGCCAAGGTCATATTGATACAGTGGGTAAAGTTTTAAGTATTAAAAAAATAGATAAATCATACCTTTTTCATTTCGAACTGCCAAAAAAAGAAAGAAAACATTTAATTGAAAAAGCTTCTATTTGTGTAAATGGAATATCACTTACCATTTCAAAAGTTTCTAAAAAAGGTTTTGAAATTTGGGTAATACCTCACACTTTTAAGGAGACAAATTTATCAAAACTTAAGAAAAAAAATTTGGTAAATATAGAGATAGATATCTTGTCTAAATACGTTAGAAATTATTTTAATGAAAAAAAATAATTTTGCATCAATTGAAAGCATTATCCAAGTAGCTAAAAAAGGTGGGATGTTTATTTTAGTTGATGATGAAAAAAGAGAAAATGAAGGAGATCTAATTATTTCAACATCAGACAGTAATGCTAAAAATATAAATTTTATGGCAAAGCATGGTCGAGGATTGATATGTTTGGCAATTGATAATGTGCAAGCTAAAAAATTAAATTTATCTTTGATGTCACCTATTAATCAGTCTCGAAATAAAACAGCTTTTACTGTATCAATCGAAGCAAAGAAAGGAATTACCACAGGTATTTCCGCTAAAGATAGAGCTAAAACAATTAAAATTGCATCAAAAAAAAATGTAAAAAAGAATGAAATTGTTTCACCAGGCCATGTGTTTCCAATAATTGCAAAGGATGGTGGAGTATTGGTTAGAGCTGGTCATACAGAAGCTTCTGTTGACATATCAAGATTAGCAAAAAAAAATAATTCAGCTGTTATCTGTGAAATAATGAATGAAGATGGATCAATGGCTAAAGGGCAAGATCTTATAAATTTTTCAAAAAAGCACAATCTTAAGATTGGCAAAATTGAAGATTTAATAGCTTACAGACTTAAGAAAGAAAAATTAATAAGATTAAAAAAACAAAGTTATATCGATGTTAAAAATCAAAAATATAAAATCAGAATTTATGAAAATTTACTTGATGGTTCAGAGCATTTTGCACTAATTAAAGGTAATATAAAAAAAGGAGTTACACCAAGAGTAAGAGTCATTTCTTCAAATGTAGTTCAAAATTATTTGATTAATCAACAATTACCAAACTCATTTAATAAAACTCTAAATTATTTTAAAAAATTTAATAATTGTGTTTTGGTTTTTATAAAAGACACAAACTTAAAATCAGTTACACAAACACTTAAAGATTATAAAAATAAAGCTTTTTATAGAAAAGGTAATGATAAATTAATTAGAAATTATGGTATTGGAGCTCAAATAATTAAAGATTTAAAGATAAAAAACATGACATTAATAACTAAGTCACCTAAAAAAGTTATTGGTTTAGATGGATATGGTATAAAGATTACCAAACAGGAATTAATTTAATGAAAAAGAAATATTTGATAGTTATTGCAAATTATTACGAGGATATTTCAAAAGGTCTTCTTGATAGTGCATTGAAATTAATTCCAAAGTCACACATTGTTAAAATTATTACAGTTCCTGGTGTATTTGAAATACCCGTTACTATTTCAAAAAAAATAAATAAATTTGATGCTTTTTTAGCCTTGGGTTGTGTTATCAAGGGTGAAACACCTCATTTTGATTTTATTTCTCAAGCCACAATTAATGCAATTATGGATTTGTCAATAAATAGTAAAAAACCCATTGGTAATGGAATTATTACTTGCTTGAATATGAAACAAGCAAAAGTCAGAAAGAAAAAAGGTGCCGAAGCTACGAAAGCTGTAATTTCTATTTTGTCTCAAAAATGAGAACCCATTATAGTCCAAAAAATAATCCCAGGGTAATCATAATCCAAAAATTATATGGAAAATTTTATAATGAAGATAATGATTTAGATTTTCCAAAACATAGATTTAAAAGATTTATTAAAAATATTGTATTAGGAACTATTGAAAGAAATGATTTAATTGTTTCAGAGTTAGACACTAAACTTGGTAATGAATTTGTTTTTGAAAATTTAGATAAAGTATTTCAAACAATTTTAAAAGCAGCTACATATGAATTTCTTTATAAACCGAATGTTCCTATAAATATAATTATTAAAGAATATTTAAATTCATCAAATTTCTTCTTAGAAAACTCTCAAACAAAATACCTTAATGCTTTATTAGACAATATTGGTAAAAAATTAAGATCCAACAATGCATGAATTTCAATTAATTAAAAAATATTTCTCTAGTATTGTTAAACAAAATAAATCAGCACTTAATTTAAATGATGATGTTTTTTTTGATAAGAAAAAAGGTTTAGTAATATCTATAGATACATATAATTACGGATATCATTTCACTAATTTTAAAAATCCCAATCTAGTAATAAAAAAAATAATTAGATCGTCTATTTCAGATTTAGTTTGTAAAGGTGTTAAGCCTAAATATTATTTTATTGCTGGTTCTGGTAATAAAAAGTCCTTTTCAAAAAAAAATTTATCTCTAATTTCAAAATCACTACGAAGTGAACAAAAAAAATATGGTATTTTATTATGTGGAGGTGACACTACCTATTCAGATAAATTAAGTTTCTCAATTACATCAATTGGTTACTCAAAAAATATTATTTATAGAAATAATTCAAAATTAAATGATGATATTTATGTGACTGGAAATTTAGGTGATAGTTTTGTTGGTCTTCAGATTTTAAAAAATAAGATTAAATTTAAAAAAAAAATTAATGACTATTTTATAAAAAATTATTATGAACCAAATATTCAAATTAATTTTACAAAAGAATTATCAAAATTAGCAAATTCATCTATAGATATATCTGATGGTTTAATTGTAGATTTAGAAAAAATGATAAATAATCAAAATTTATCTTATCAAATTAATGAATACAAAGTTCCAATTTCTAAAATTTTAACTATGATAGTTAAGGATCATAAATTAAAGAAATCTCAGCTCATATCTAACGGTGATGACTATCAGATCTTATTTACTGCTTGTCCAAGTAAAGCTAGAATCATAGAAAATAAATCAAAATTTCTTCAAATTAAGATTACTAAAATTGGAAAAATTATCTCAGGCTCAAAAAAATCATCAATAATTGATCAAAAAGGCAAGCAAATAGTGATTAAAAAAAAAGGTTATACCCATCAATTTTAAAAGTTAATTATTGTCTTTTTTAGCTTTTTTTGTATTGTCCGGGCTTAAAAATTAATAACCAACAACCTTAAGGTTTATATGAGCACAACAGTCGGGACTATACTATTATACACTATTGCAGCAGGCTTCTTATCCATTGTTTATGGATTTTTTACTGGAAAAAATATTTTAAATCAAAGTGCGGGCAATGCTAAAATGCAAGATATTGCATCAGCTATTCAAATTGGAGCTAAAGCATATTTAGCAAGACAATATAAAACAATAGCAATTGTTGGTGTTGTTGTTTTAGTTATAGTAAGTGTTGCATTCAGTCCATTAGTTGGACTTGGTTATCTAATTGGTGCAACATTATCTGGAATTGCTGGATATGTTGGAATGCTAGTTTCTGTTGAAGCTAATGTTAGAACAGCTGAAGCTTCGAGAAAAGGGCTTGCTCAAGGTTTGTCCGTAGCTTTTAAGTCAGGTGCTGTTACTGGTATGTTGGTTGCTGGTTTAGCATTATTAGCTATAGCTGTTTATTATTATTTTTTACTAAGAAACGGTGTTGATGAAAGAGAAATTGTTAATGCACTTGTTGCTTTAGGATTTGGAGCTTCTTTAATATCTATTTTTGCAAGATTGGGTGGAGGTATTTTTACAAAAGGAGCAGATGTTGGTGCTGATTTAGTTGGAAAAGTTGAGGCTGGAATTCCAGAAGATGATCCTAGAAACCCAGCTGTAATTGCAGATAACGTTGGCGATAACGTTGGTGATTGTGCTGGTATGGCTGCTGATTTATTTGAAACCTATGCTGTAACAATAGTTGCTACAATGGTTTTATCTTCTATTTTCTTTCATGGTGATATTAATATGATGATTTATCCACTGACTATAGGTGGAGCTTGTATTTTAACATCCATAATTGGAACCTTTTTTGTAAAACTCGGCAAAGACAAGAATGTAATGAATGCTTTATATAAGGGTTTTATAGTTTCTGCTCTTGCCTCATTAGTAATATTATATCCAGTTACAGATCATGTAATTGGCTTTACAAATGAATACACAGTTAATGATAAAACTTTTAATGGTTTAAATCTATATTACTGTGGAGTGATTGGTCTAATAATAACAGGATTATTAATTTGGATTACAGAGTATTATACTGGCACAAACTATAGACCAGTAAAATCTGTTGCAGCATCGTCAACGACAGGTCACGGTACTAATGTTATTCAAGGTTTAGCAGTATCAATGGAAGCTACAGCTGTTCCTGCATTAATTATTGTTGCAGGTATTTTAGTTACAAATTCCATAGCTGGTTTATTTGGAATAGCTATTGCTGTTACAACTATGTTGGCTCTTGCTGGAATGGTTGTTGCTTTAGATGCTTATGGTCCTGTTACAGATAACGCAGGTGGTATTGCAGAAATGTCAAACTTAGATAAGAAAGTTAGAAAAACAACTGATGCATTAGATGCAGTTGGAAATACAACTAAAGCTGTTACCAAAGGTTATGCAATTGGTTCTGCTGGCTTAGGAGCATTAGTTTTATTTGCTGCTTATGTAGAAGATATTAAACATTTTTCTAATGTTGCTGGTTCAAAATTAGAAGGCATAGTAGTAACATTCGATCTATCTAATCCGTATGTAGTTGTTGGATTGTTAGTAGGCGGAATGTTACCGTACTTATTTGGTTCTATGGGAATGCAAGCTGTCGGAAGAGCAGGTGGAGCAGTTGTTCTTGAAGTAAGAAGACAATTTAAAAAATTTCCAGGTATAATGAAAAGAAAACAAAAACCCGATTATGCTAAACTAGTAGATCTATTGACAGTTGCAGCTATCAAAGAAATGATTATTCCATCTTTATTACCTGTGCTCTCACCTGTAGTTCTTTATTTTATAATTCTATCAATAGGTGGGCAAGTTGCTGCTCTTGCAGCTGTTGGAGCTATGTTATTAGGTGTAATTATAACTGGTCTTTTTGTAGCAGTTTCAATGACTGCAGGTGGTGGAGCTTGGGATAATGCAAAAAAATATATTGAGGATGGTAATCACGGTGGAAAAGGTTCAGAGGCACATAAAGCAGCTGTGACAGGTGATACAGTTGGTGATCCATACAAAGATACAGCTGGTCCTGCGGTAAATCCAATGATTAAGATTACTAACATAGTAGCTTTACTTTTACTAGCTGTTATCGCTGGCTAATTTCTTTACGTTTTTTTGCCCTCACACCCAGAGGGTCATTAATCTTTTGTCTCATACTAGACATAAAATCGTAAATAAATGAATTTTTTTTAAAACCTGCTTCTGTAGTTGCATTAACTATTGTGATGTTTTCCATATTATCTTTATTATAAAATTTTTTGTTCTTGAGAATTCCATACTTATCAATTTCTAAAACAAGGACGTCATTTTTATATATTTTCATTTTTCCTAAGTTTTTTAATTCAGACTGCGTTTGTTTTCTTTCAATATAAATCCAAACATCATTATCAAATTTACTAGTAGTAGAAGGATATCCAAGAATTTCTCTTATATCATTTTTATTTGACTCATTTATTATCAATGTTTCTTGTTTTTTTTCTAAAAAAGGCACTCCATGATGTTTTACAACATTTTTAAAAGAACAATTTACAACTACTAATGAAAGAAAAATTATATATAATATTTTAATCATGGATGAAAAATATCTTTATATTTATAACAATTTAATTAATTACACTAGAAATAAAGATTTGTATAAATCTTTAAATAGAGAAGATAATTTTGCTGATCGGCTTACATTTTTTTTATTACATTTTTCTTTTTTTCTTAAAAACTATAAAAATGAAGAAAATAAGATTATTTTACAAGAAATCTATGATTTTAATTTTAGACAATTAGAATTAAGTATTCGTGAAATTGGTTATGGAGACCAGTCAATTAACAAAAAGATGAAGGATTATATTAATCTTTTTCATTCAATGGTCTCTGAAATTCATTTTTGGGATAATCTAAACAAATCAGATAAACTTAAAAAATTTTCTGTTTTTTTGAGTGATTTTAATAATATCGAAGATTTGCTTGATTATTTTGAGGATTTTAATGAAAAATTGTCAAAAAAAACTTTGAATTCTTTTCTAAAAAGTGTAATTAACCCATAATTATGGCTGTACCAAAAAGAAAACAAACCCCTTCCAGAACTGGAATGAGAAGAGCACAAACAATGAAATATTCAACTAAAAATATAGTTGAGGATAAAAAGTCTGGAGAATACAGACTTTCTCATCATCTAGATTTAAAAACTGGCATATATAAGGGTCGACAAGTTTTGGATCCAAAAGAATAATACTATAATCTTAATTTCTATCATTTATAATGTCAGATATGATTAAAATTGCTGTCGATGCAATGGGCGGTGATAACGCGCCAAAAAAAATAATAGATGGTATTATTAATAACCATCAATCCAATAAAGAAGTTTGTTATAAAATTTTTGGTGACCAGAATAAAATTTTAGAAATTATCAAGGATAAAATGAATAAGGATTTTTTTGAAATTTTTCATACTGAGGACGTTGTTAAAAGTGCTGATAGTCCTTTGGAAGGCGCTAAGAGAGGTAAAAACACAAGTATGTGGCTTGCTATAGAAAGTGTTAAACAAAAAGAAGCAGACATTGTGGTCTCAGCGGGTAATACAGGCGCCCTATTAGTTATATCAAAATTAAATTTAAAAATGATCGAAAATATTGATAAACCAGCCTTATCTGCTTTATGGCCTAACAAAAAAGGCATGAGCGTAGTGTTAGATTTAGGAGCAAATATTGGATGCAGCTCCAAAAACCTATTAGACTTTTCGATTATGGGAGCTTCTCTATACACATCATTATATCCAAATGACAAACCAAATGTAGCATTATTAAACATTGGCTCAGAAGAACTTAAAGGCAATGAAACTATAAAAGAAACTTATCAAATTTTAAATGATAAAAAGTCAAATAATTATAATTTCGCAGGTTATATAGAAGGTAATCATTTGATGGACGGTGAAGTTAACGTTATTGTATCAGATGGTTTTACTGGCAATGTTGCATTAAAAACTGCTGAAGGAACTGCAAACTTTATAACAAGTGAACTCAAAACTGCAATGACAGGTTCTTTAATTGGTAAAATCTCATCTTTTTTAAATATTTCAAACCTAAGAAAATTTAAAAAACGTCTTGATCCAAGACTTTATAATGGAGCTATTTTTATTGGCTTAGACTCACCTGTTGTAAAAAGTCATGGAGGAACAGACTATATAGGCTTTTCTAATTCACTTGATGTTTGTCATAGAATTGTCAAAGGGAATTTGATAGAAAAGATTAAACAAAATATTTAAACTAATGAGAATAAATTTAACTAAAAAAGACTTAGTTAATTTGGTATATATGCAACTTGGATTTTCTAAGCAAATATCAGAAAATCTTATAGAAGATTTTTTATCTACAATAGTTACAAATATAAAATCAGAAAAAAAATTGAAATTATCTAAATTTGGAACATTTTCAATTAGACAAAAAAAATCAAGAATAGGAAGAAATCCAAAAACAAAAGAATCCAAGATTATATCTAGTAGAAATGTTGTTTTATTTAAACCCTCAAAAGAATTTAAAGACTTTATAAACTTAAAAGATAATGGATAAATCTGATAGCGCTTACAAAACAATAGGCGAGGTTGCTAAAATTTTACAATTAAAATCAAATAAAAAAGGAGTAATACCAACTCATACAATTAGATTTTGGGAAACTCAATTTAAACAGATTAAACCTAAAATATTAAACGCGAATAGAAGATATTATGATGAAGGGACTATAAATTTGTTAAAAAAAGTTAAATTTTTATTAAAAGATCAGGGTATGACTATTAATGGTGTTAAAAAGGTTCTTAAAGGGGAAGAATCTTTAGAACTTGACGAAACGGCAAATAATTCTATAAGAGCTGATATTTTAAGAAATAAGTTAAACAAAATTTCGAACATTATTAAAAATATAAAAAAATTAAAATAAAATGGCAAAAAAAACACATGTAAAAGTAAGGCTGGTTCCAGAAGCAAAACCTGATAGCTCATTTTTTTATTATGTAAAAAAACCAGCTGGTGGTGAAAAGGCTAAAGTAAAACTTTCAGCAAAAAAATATAATCCTGATACTAGAAAACATGAAATGTTTGTGGAAAAAAAACTTCCACCTCATAGTAAATAATTATTTTTTTTTAAAGTTACGTCTTTCGTAATCAATATAAGACCAGATCATATTTTTCCATATTCGATTTGTTATTTTTGGATCAATATTAAGCTTTTTTGATTTGGCCTTAATCTTATTTAATATCAAGTCTATTCTTTTTTTGTCTACAATTTCTTTTTTAAATTCTTTTAGCTTTAGCACTTCTTTTACAAGAGAAGTTCTATATTTTATCAGATCAAGTAGTTTATTATCTAATTTATCAAGTTTAATTCTTATTAAATTTAATTTCTTTTTATTGTTTGGCGACATTTAATTTATTGGATTAATTAATAATTATTATATTTATTTATATATGTATAGTCAGAATATTCATTTAAATTATCAACTTAAGATTTGGTTATTTTTATTATTAGGGTTAGTTATTTTGATAATTCTTGTTGGTGGATTAACGAGACTAACAGATTCAGGTTTATCAATCACAACATGGGAACTATTTGTAGGTCTTATTCCTCCACTATCTAATGACAAATGGATTAATTATTTTGATCTTTATAAAACAATACCAGAATTTACTGAACAAAATTTTAATATGACATTAAATGAATTTAAAGTAATTTTTTGGTGGGAATGGATTCATAGACAATTAGGAAGACTTATTGGATTGACCGTATTACTACCATTAATTTATTTTACAATTAAACATGGTTTATGGATTTTAAGAATATATGGAATAATTTTTATACTAGTTTGTCTTCAAGGTTTTATAGGATGGTATATGGTTTCAAGTGGTTTAGTAGATAGAGTTGATGTTAGCCATTATAGATTGTCATTACATTTAGTTACAGCTTTTATTATATTATCAGTAATATTTTGGAAAATTCTTCAAATCAAAAATATTCAAAAAACTGAAATTTCAATTAAATTATATCTTGTTAAGTTTTTTCTTTTACTATTATTTTTACAATTAATTATTGGTGCATTTGTATCAGGTATGGATGCTGGTAATGTTTATAATACATGGCCTTTAATGGGAACTTCATATTTCCCTGACGATAGTAGAATATTAGAATTTTTAAATATTTCTTTTTTTAACAATCCATCTATAGTTCAATTTATTCATAGAAACTTGGCTTATTTAATTGTTATAATTTATGCCTATTTATTGTTTGTGGTTATTAGAGAAAACAACAAAATATTTATAAAACCAATTTTATTAATTGGAATCAGTCTTTTCTTACAAGTTATTTTAGGTGTGATGACTCTTTTATCTGGAGTAAAAATTACTTATGCATCTTTACACCAGATAAATTCAATTTTTATTATACTTTCAACTTTATATTTTCTTTATATCTCTAAATATAAAAAATTAACCAACAGCTTTTAAATTAGTTTTTGAAGATTTATTCAATGCTTGATCTAAATCATCAATAATATCATCAATGTGCTCAATACCCACACAAAGTCTTACATAACTTTGAGTAACACCTGACGCTGCTAATTCTTTTTCATTTAATTGACTATGAGTAGTACTAGCAGGGTGAATAGCTAAACTTCTAGCATCACCAATATTTGCTACATGATAAAACATTTTTAAAGATTCGATAAACTTTTTACCAGCTTCAATGCCACCTTTTAATTCGATACCTACCATTGGTCCATTTCCACCTTTAAGATATTTAGAAGCTCTATCGGCTATTGTTTTTTCATGCTCTGTTGAATAGATAACTTTTGTTACTTCATCATGTGTTTTTAAGAAATTAACTACTTTTTGAGCATTTTCACAATGTTGTTTCATTCTAAGTGCAACAGTTTCTAGACCTTGAATAATAGCAAAAGCATTATCAGGAGCAAGTGCTGAACCTAAATCCCTTAACAAACAAACTCTTGCTCTAACAGCAAAAGGTATGTTTGCCCCAGTCAATTCTGGAACAACTTTCCCCCAAATAGCTCCGCCATAACTTGCGTCTGGTTCGTTAAATAATGGTTGTCTTTTTGGATCAGCTGTCCAATCAAAATTTCCACTATCAACTATACTTCCCGCTACAGCAGTTCCATGTCCACCTATATATTTTGTTAAAGAATGAATTACTACAGCCGCACCATGTTCAATTGGTTTACAAATAACAGGAGAGGCTGTGTTATCCATAATTAATGGAATATTATACTTTCTACCTATATCAGAAACTTCTTTGATTGGAAAAACTCTCAAATAAGGATTTGGTAATGTTTCACCATAAAAAGCTCTAGTTTTATCATCAACCAATTTTTCAAAATTTTTTGGATCACTTGGGTCTGCATATCTTATTTCAATCCCTAATTTGCTTAACGTGTGAGTGAATAAAGATACTGTTCCACCGTATAGATCAGTTGAGCTAATAATATTATCTCCTGCTTGAGCTAAATTCAAAATTGCAAATGTGGAAGCTGTTTGTCCAGAAGAAACAGTAAGACACGCTAAACCACCTTCTAATGCAGCAACTCTTTTTTCTAACGCATCATTAGTTGGATTCATTATTCTTGTGTAAATATTTCCAAACTCCTTTAATGCAAAAAGATTAGCTGCATGATCTGTGCTAGTAAATTCATAGGATGTTGTTCTATAAATAGGTACCGCAACAGCGTTAGTTGTTGGATCGCTCCTGTAATCACCACCGTGAATAGCAATTGTCTCAGGATTGTTTCGTTTTGTACTCATTTTTTACTCCTTTTTTAGTGCTTTAACTTTATGTTAGGCGCACAATATAGATCAAATGCCTGCCGATTATTTTTTGAGAATTCCATTTTAGCAGTTTTACGCCCGCAATAGGATCAAATCGGCTATTACTTTTTATCAGATTAGACTTATTTTACAAGGTAAATATCAAATTGACTTTGTAATTAATAATAGTATTAATCCTGGCACAATGACAAAATTCGTAAAAAAAGACCAAGTTAACTCATCATGGTATGAAATAGATGCAACTAATGCAGTTGTTGGTAGACTAGCCACAGTTGTTTCTAAGATTATAAGAGGAAAAAATAAAACTACTTATACACCTCATATGGATCATGGAGATTTTGTTGTAGTAAAAAATATTGAACAAGCAAAGTTTACTGGTAAAAAATTTCAAGATAAAAAATATTACAGACACACAGGTCATCCAGGTGGGATTAAAGTTGCAACACCTGAAAAATTACATGAAAAAAAACCAGGCGAAACTTTAAAACTTGCGGTAAAAAGAATGTTGCCAGGAGGTGTACTAGGAAGAAAACAATTAACTAAACTTAAAATTTATTCTGGTAACGATCACCCTCATTCAGCTCAAAATCCGCAAGTAATTGAACTTGAAAAATTAAATAGCAAAAATCTTGTAAGAAATTAAAATGGAAAATACTCAAACAACATCAAAATCACCTAAATTAAAGCTAGACTTTAAGGATAGTAAATACGCCACAGGAAGAAGAAAAACTTCAATAGCTAAAGTTTGGTTAAAAAAAGGTACTGGAAAAATATATGTTAATGGCAAACTTTTTAATGAATATTTTTCAAGTGAATTTCATCACCTTCAAATAACTAGACCGTTTGATATCATAAACCAATCTACTGGATACGATGTAAGATGTAGTGTTAGTGGTGGTGGTCCCACTGGACAGGCAGGAGCTATGGTCCATGGAATTTCAAAAGCTCTAGTAATGTTTGATGAAAGTTTAAAAACTACATTAAAGACAGAAAAGCTCACCACAAGAGATTCTAGAGCTGTTGAGAGAAAGAAACCAGGCAGAAGAAAAGCTAGAAGAAGTTTCCAATTCTCTAAAAGATAATTTTTTTTTAATTTTTAACTGTTATAATAAATTATGCCTAAGCTAAATGCATTAGTTGCTGGATCAACTGGATATATTGGTGTTCAATTAATAAAATTATTAGTTAAACATAAATATATTAATATTAAATATTTATGTGGAAATACCTCTGTAGGTAAAAAAATTACAAATTATGATAAATCATTATCAAATAAAAGATTACCTA
>CABXUR010000021.1 GCA_902515485.1 uncultured Pelagibacteraceae bacterium
AACAGTATTAACGTTGCATTAAAAAATGCAGCAGATTTTGGAGTTTCAGTCGTTATTTTTTGGATTTTCGGTTTCGGTCTGATGTTTGGTTCAAGTTATAATGGTTTGTTTGGAACTGATTTGTTCTTTTTTAAAACAACCAACGCCGAATATATGACTTATTTTGTTTTCCAAGCAATGTTTGTTGCAACGGCAGCTACAATTATTTCAGGAGCTGTTGCAGAAAGAATGAAATTTAATGGTTATTTAATAATTACAATTATAGCAACTGGAATTATTTATCCAATTGTAGGTCATTGGGCTTGGTCTTCAAGTTATTTAAGTAATATTGATAGTGCTAAAGAATTATTGAATGAAGTAGATCAAGTTACCTCGACAGGTTGGCTAACTAATTTAGGATTTGTAGATTTTGCAGGTAGCACAATAGTTCACTCAGTTGGTGGATGGATTGCTCTTTCAGCGGTGTTAATTATTGGTCCTAGGATTGGTAAATATTCTGAGTCAAATAAAGGAAAATTTACTGGCTCAAGTTTTCCTTTAGCTGTTCTTGGTACTTTAATTTTATGGTTTGGATGGTTTGGATTTAATGGTGGTAGTAATGGTGCAATGGATGAGGCTGTTCCATTAATTTTAATAAATACTTTTCTTGCTGCAGCGTTTGGCTTGTTAACAGGTTTAGGAACTTCATTTATAATTTATAAAAAACCAGACCCTTTTTATGTTGTTCTAGGTCCTTTAGCGGGATTAGTAGCTATAACCGCAGGGTGTAATTCAATGACAACTGTAGTTGCAATTTTTGTTGGAATAATTGGAGCATTAGTAGCAGTGCTAATTACAGAAATTTTAAACAAATATGAAATTGACGATGTAGTAGGAGCAGTACCAGTTCATTTAGGAGCAGGTGTCTGGGGAACTTTAGCGGTAGGTTTTTTTAGTGATTTAAATATTTTAGGAACAGATTTAACAAGACTTGAACAAATAAAAGCACAATTTATTGGAGTTTTAACAATAGGAGCTTTTTCTTTTTTCGGATCATATATAATTTTAAGAATTTTAAATCATTTTTATTCATTGAGAGTAACTCCTCTACAAGAAGAGTTAGGATTGAACATAGCTGAGCATAATGCGGTTTCAGTAGAACATGATTTAATTTCAATTTTAGAAAAACAATCTCAAACTGGAGACCTTGCTATTAGAGGACCTCAAGATCCATTTACAGCAGGAGGTGTAATTGGACTTTATTATAATAAACTGATGAATAAGCTTGAGATTAGTGAAAAAGAAAAAGAAAAATGGCGAAGTAGAATATCTAAAGAAGTAAATTTAGCAGTAAAAGTTCAAGAAAATTTCTTGCCAAAAAGAGATTTACAAAATTACCCTGTGCATGGAATTAATATTGCCGCTAGAGAAGTTTCAGGAGATTTCTTTAGCTTTTATCCTCATAATGAAAGTGTTTATTTTATCATAGCCGATGTCGCTGGCAAAGGTGTTCATGCAGGAATGGTAATGGCAAAAGCTTCAACTTTATTTGAAGTAATGTCAAGAGATCAGGTTGATCCAGATGAAATGATGTTTCATATGAACAATGATTTATTTATCACGAAAACTTCTGGTATGTTTGTTACCTGTGTGCTTGGAAAATATGATCTAATATCAGATGAAATTACTTGGGTAAACGGGGGACATCAACCAGCTATAATTAGAGATCAGCAAGGCGAATATCACAGTTTTGATAGTGACGCACCACCAATGGGAGTTATTTCTCAAAAAGATAAATCAATTTATAAAATCAATAAACAAGTTTTAAATGGAAATAAATTTTATGTTTTCACAGATGGGTTATCAGAAAGTTTAGATGAAGAAGGAAAAGAAATAGGTATAGATGGTTCAATTAAGATTATTGAAGATAATTATTCAAAGGATTCGAAACAACATTTATTAGATGTTACTAAAAAAATAATTAAAATTTCAGAGCCTGGAAAATTAAGTGATGATCTTACCTTAATATCAATTGGATAGTAGAAAACTTTTAAACAATATATTTTGGTTTTAATTAAAGCTCGAAATTATTTTTGGAATATAATTTTTGAAATTAAAAAAACCTTTGTTGCAAAATTGCCAAGCAAGTTGATCGAGATCTCTGTATAAAAAATTTAACTTTAAATTATTTGAACTTAGATAATCTAAATTTTCACCAACAGTTGGATATAAACTATAATAATTTTCAATATTCTTAATTTCACTTATATCGATAACTTCACAATTTATAGATCTATCTTTTAACCTTTGTTTTTGATCCTCTATTAAAAGGGACTTAAATTTCACTAATTTTTCACTAAGTTTTATTGATCTATTTTCATTTTTGTTTGAAATTATATAAATTTTTTCAAATTTATTTTCTTTAAAGTCAGTGATTTCAAAAGATAGATTGTTTTCAAAAACTAACAGATTTTTTTCATCTATATTTTGTGGGTTATTAAATTCTTTTTTAATTAAAGTGTAAGATTTCTTAGATATCTTAGGAGAAGCATTTTTATTTAAATTAATATTTTGAAATCTATTGTTCGTAAATTTTTTAATATTCCACTCACTTGCCAAATAATGTTTACCTTGAGTTTGAATTCCAGCTACCCATCTCCATCCAAGAGTATTGGATGCAGCATCTCCATCGTAAAGATGTTTCATAAAAAATTCTGCCCCTAATTGCCAGGGTAATTCCAGAGTAAATATCCAAATACTTGCAAACCACATTCTAGCGTGATTATGAAGATAATTATTTTTTTTAAGTTCATTTACCCACTGATTAAAGCATTCTAAATCAGTTTTTCCCTCAATTGCGTTTATATAATTTTGATTGTTTTTGAATTGATCTCTGAGATTATTTAACTCCATTAAATAATCCGACCAAACATTTGGTCTTAATTCTAACCAACCTTTCCAATAAACACGCCACAAAACCTCCTGAATAAATTTCTCATTTTTTGCAAATGAGAATTTCTTAAGAGATTTATCAATTACCTCTAATTCGTTTATAATCCCGTGTGATATGTATGGAGATAAACATGAAATATTAGATCTGTTATCTGGACCTAAATCAAAATTTCTTAATTTTGAGTATTCTGAAAGATTATTTTCAACAAAATGATTTAATTTATCAACAGCCTTAGCCCTCGAAGCTTCAAACATCATACTATTTTATTTTGATTTTTTTTTCTTTAGACCTAATTTATCACTATGTCTTAGTCTTAATATGACAATTGCAGCTGCTATAAGAACTATAGCAACAGCCTCATACACTAATGCAGTTGGATCCATCTCTTTACCTTGAAGAATTATAAATCTAGCAAGAGCAGTTATTGCGATTAAAAGAGGAAGAGTAATACTGATAGATTGTTGGTTCCAAAATACTCTGACCATTGCAAGAACCTCTAAATATAGAAACATTAAAAGTAAATCAGCTAGGGTTACTGATTGATTAAGAAACATATTTTTAATTTCAATACCAACTGCAATTACAGTACTTATTAAAATAATACACATTAAAATTAGCTGTAAATTTTTTGCTATTTTTTCCATTATTTATCTTTACTAAAAGGTAGCCATTTTTCAAAAACAGATTTTGATGGTCCATCATAAGGAATTGAGTATGAATTTGGATTTGGGCTAGTTAAAACTTCAATACCTTTAGAAAATACAAAAATAAAAACTACAACAAAAACAATTACCATTATTTTAAAAGGATCAAAATTTTTTGTTTTAAATACACTATTCGATTGAGCCTCAGCTTTGTGGAAATTTTTAAACGTCATGTAAACTGCAAATATTAAACCAATATGAGCAACGTAAAGTCCTGCCCAACCAAATGCAAAAGTTGTGTATGAAAAAACATATAAACTAAAAACTGTTGTCCAAATAAAACTTAAAACTAATAAAATTTGAAGTCTTACGGTTTTAGGAAGAGATCTAAGGTCATTTTTACTATCATCAAATAAAATATTTGCAGCATCAACCATCCAGTTTTTTAATGATTCCATTATTTATAACTATAATATTTGATATTAAGGACAAATGTCAAATTGTCCTTAATCGAGTTATTATAGTTTTTTTTTATGAAAATTGATGAATTTTTCAACATTTGATTTGTTAAATGTTTTATTTTCTTCAAAAGAAACTTTTTCCATTGAGTATGCAGTGCTTTTAGTTTGTCTTGATTCAGTAATAATATTTCCCTTATAAAGTTTAAGTTTAACAGATCCATTAACTTTGTTTTTGTTAAGATCTACAATTTTTTGAAGTTTAAATCTTTCTTTTGAATACCAGTAACCATTGTAAATAAGCTCTGCATATCTTGGCATTATTTGATCTTTTTTATGCATTGTTTCTTTATCCAAGGTTACAGACTCAATTGCTCTGTGGGCATGAACTAGCAATGTTCCTCCAGGAGTTTCGTAAACTCCTCTAGATTTAATTCCAATAAATCTATTCTCAACTAAATCAACTCTTCCAATTCCATTTTTACCTGCAAGCTGATTAAGTTTTTCTAGTAGTTTTGATGGTGATAATTTTTTTCCATTTATTCCATATGGGTCACCATTTTTAAAATTGATAGTTACAAAGCTTGGTCTGTTAGGTGCTTTTTCTGGTGAAGAAGTTCGTTGAAATATAAATTCAGGCGCAGAGTTTTTTGGGTTTTCTAAAACTTTTCCTTCAGTTGATGTGTGAAACAGGTTGTCATCAACTGAAAACGGAGGAGCTCCTTTTTTATCTTTAGGAATAGCTATCCCATGTTTTTTTGCATAATTAATTAGATCTGTTCTTGATTTTAATTTCCAAATTCTCCAAGGTGCAATAATTTTTATTTTAGGTCCAAAATAATGATAGCCTAACTCAAATCTAACTTGGTCATTTCCTTTTCCAGTCGCGCCATGTGAAACAGCATAAGCTTTATATTTTTTTGCAACTCTAATTTGATCTTTTGCAATAAGTGGTCTTGCTATTGATGTTCCAAGTAAATAAACACCTTCATAGATTGCGTGACCTCTAATCATTGGGTACACATAATCTTTAACAAATATATCTTTTAAATCTTTAATTATAATATTTTTAACACCAAATTTTTTTGCATTATTGATAATTTTTTTTCTATCAATTTCTTGGCCAACATCTGCAGTATAACAAATAACTTCTGCATCATAATTTTCTTGAAGCCATTTTAAAATTATAGAAGTATCTAACCCTCCAGAATAGGCTAATACTATTTTCTTTTTTGATTTCATTAATTAACTACAAGCTTTTTTCGTAGCGTTATACGCTTTTGTAAAACCTAATAAAGAATAATGATCTATTGTTTGAGAACCTTTTTGATTATAACCAGTAATCATAATCCTAGATCCTTTTTTCATTCTTTTAATCATTCTGTATTCAATCTTGGTATCTGCAATCCATGCAAACCCTTGCTCCTTAATATCAAACTTAAATTTATTTTTACCAGAAGCAGCAGTTATGGAATTGTTTTTATTAAATTCATAACCAGCAGTTACACTAACTTCATTACTTATTTTTTCTGCAGGTCTAAAAGCAATAAATAATTTAGCATCTCTTTTATTTGATTTTGGTGCTTGTAAGATGGGTGATGATTGCGCAAAACAAACTTTTCCAGTTGCCTCAGTAACAACCATCGCTTCCCAATCTTTAAATTTACCAATTTTTTTTATTTCATCTGCAGATGATTGTGTGAGAAAGCTAAGAAAAAATATTGGTAAAATAATAATAATTTTTTTAATTATGGACATGGGTTTGGATATATTGTTTGCACTTTATTAATTTCTTTAATGATATCATCAGACAAATTAACATTTACACTTTCTATGTTAGTTTTCAACTGCTCCATTGTAGTTGCACCAATAATAACTGAAGTAACAAATGGCTGGATTTCTAAAAATTTGAGCGACATTTGTGCTAAATTAACATCGTACTTATTAGCGATTTCATAGTAAGCATCTACAGCTTTTTCAGTATTAGGCTTTGCATATCTTGTCCAAAAATTTGGATCTCTTTCTATTCTTGAATTCTTTGGTATTTGATTATTTCTGTATTTTCCTGATAAGTATCCACTAGCTAGAGGAGAGTATGCTAACAGGCCAATTTCCTCTCTAATTGATATTTCAGCTAGTCCAACTTCATAAGTTCTATTAAGTAAGCTATAGGGATTTTGTACAGACATCATTCTTGGCAAATTTTTATCTTTTGAGAGCTCCAAATATTTTGAAACACCCCATGGAGTTTCATTTGATAATCCAACCTCTCTAATTTTACCATCATCTACAAATCTTTTTAGATTTCCTAGAACATCTTCAAATTTATTCCAATTTCCATTTTCCTTATGTTCGTAACCTAATCTACCAAACATATTAGTGTTTCTTTCTGGCCAGTGAAGTTGATATAGATCAATATAATCTGTTTGTAGTCTTTTTAAGCTATCATTTACTGCTTCAGTCATTTTATCTAGACCATAATTATTTCCACCACCTCTCAAATAAGCCCTCATTGGTCCTGCAACTTTTGATGCTAGAATTACTTGATCTCTTTTTTTTGTTTTTTTAAACCAGTTACCTATTATAATTTCTGTGTGACCAAATGTTTCTGCTTTAGGTGGAACAGCATAAAGTTCTGCAGTATCCCAAAAGTTTACTCCTTGATCTAGGGCATAATCCATTTGTTCAAAACCTTCTTCTTGAGTGTTTTGCTCTCCCCATGTCATTGTACCGAGACAAATTGTGCTTACATCAAGATCAGTATTCCCAAGTTTTTTATAATTCACAATGCTTTTTGTTTAATTTGGATATTTTTTATCTTTTAAGGCATCTTGAATAATTAGTAAAAGACTATTATATATTGTTTATTATGGAATTTGATAAAAACGGAATATTAAATAGAGCTAAAGCAGCTAAGCAAACAGCAGCTGCAATGGATGAAGGCTTAAGAGCCTACATGCTTAAAGTATATAATTACATGGCAACTGGCATCTTATTAACAGGAATAGTTGCACTTATTACATTTAAAATGTCAGTAGTAACAAATGATGCTGGATCTATCGTGGGCTTAACATCAGTTGGTAATGCAATTTATATGTCAGGATTAAAATGGTTAGTGATGTTGGCTCCTTTAGGAATTGTGTTTTATATGAGTTTTGGAATTAATAAAATGAGCGCATCAAAAGCTCAAACAACTTTTTGGGTTTTTGCAGCATTAATGGGTTTATCTTTATCATCCATATTATTAGTTTACACGGGAATGAGCGTTACAAGAGTTTTCTTTATCTGCTCAGCGACTTTCGGTGCAATGAGCATTTATGGTTACACAACTAAAAGAGATCTTACGAAGCTAGGTTCTTTTTTAATGATGGGGTTAATTGGAATTATAATCGCATCTATTGTTAATATTTTTATGAAATCTTCAATGATGTACTTTGTAATATCTATTTTAGGTGTTTTGATTTTTGTAGGCTTAACAGCTTATGATACTCAAAAGATAAAAAATATGTATGCAGCAAGTGATACAGGTGAGATCATGGGTAAAAAAGCCGTAATGGGTGCCCTAACTTTATACTTAGACTTTATAAATCTATTTATAATGTTGCTGAGATTATTTGGTCAAAGAAGATAATTTTACTTTTATAATTTTTTCCAGTTAGTATTTTTTAACAATATCTTTAGGTCAAAAGAATTTTTTAAAATTTTGCCACTTGTATCTGTAATTAAATATTTAAGATTTTTATTTCTTGGTCTAAAATTTTTACAAATTTTGTATAACGCATTTTCAGCTGCATTTCTAAATACGCTGAAACTCACCTGTTTACTCGAAATGCTTAAACCATAATCTTTCCAAGATCCTTCAGAAACCATTTTGGCGTATAAATCTAAAATAATTTTAAGCTCATTTTTTTCAAAAAATTGCTTTTCATCAGTTTGATTGTGTGGGTTATTAACAACTAATTTTAAATTACTACGCATCAATTTTATGTTTATTAATCAAAGGTATTTGAAATCCTGTAAATACTATAGTTATTGGCAGCATTCCCCATACTTTAAAATTAACCCAAAACTCTTCAGTTTGAGTACGCCAAATACACTCATTTAATATTGCAAGACCAAAGAAAAAAAACATCCATCTTCTATTTAAAAGTTCCCATCCTATATCTGATAAAGGAATCGATTTACCCATTATCTTTTTTAAAACTGGTTCTTTAGTAAAATATTTCCCAAAAAATAACGCTAAAGCAAATAGAATATTAATAATTGTAGGTTTTACATAAATAAAAACTGGATCGTTAAAGTAAATAGTAAGCCCGCCAAAAAAAGTTATTAATATTCCACTAACTAGTGGCATAGTTGGAATTTTTTTTTCAAAAAACCAAACAACTGCCAAAGCAATTAAAGTTGCAACTATAAGTGGAGGAATTGCAACAGATAAATTTTTATCATTATTGTAATAGTAGAAAAAAAATATAGCTAAAGGCCCAAAATCAGTAACAAATTTCAAAAAAGATTTATTCACTTTAAAATATTAACATATTGCCACATTACAAAACATTAATATTTTTAGCATTGATTTTTATATTTAAATACCCATACTAATACCAATGCCAATTCAAAAAGCAAAATTCTCAATAGGAGATATCGTTAAACACAAACACTTCGAATTTAGAGGTGTCATATACGATGTTGACTTTGAATTTAATAATTCAGAGGAATGGTACCAGTCTATTCCAAAGAATGTTAGACCTAGAAAAGATCAACCTTTTTATCATCTATTGGCCGAAAATGATGAAATTACCTATGAAGCGTATGTTTCAGAGCAAAATCTATTAATGGACGACTCTGATGAGCCAATAAAACACCCTTTAATTGAAGAGATTTTTTCAGGAAAAAAAGGCTCTACTTATTTTAAGCTTTCAAATTAAGCAAATCACTATTCAACCACATTTAGTTCAAATCTAGGCCACACAAATTAGTTAAATATAATCCATATTCTGATCAAGAGTGTTAAAAGTTAATTTCAATTCATTATATCCCTCTGCATTCTTGATCGGAAATCCCTTTCATAATAGATATCTCTCAAATAACATTAAAAAAAACTATGTTTAAATTTTTTGAACCTAATAAGATTTTTCAGATAACATCTAAAGCACCAAAATATGTTTTGCTTTTATTTATCATTGTTCTTTCTATTGGATTAACTGAAGCATTATTTTTATCTCCCGAAGATTATAAACAAAGTGATGCAGTCAGAATCATGTATGTGCATGTACCTGCTGCTTGGATTTCTCTTGGAATTTTTACCTCAGTTACTTTTTTATCAATTTTTGGGTTTATTTTTAAAAACAAAAATTTTTTTTTGATAGCAAAAAGTTTAGCCCCCTCAGGTTTTGTTTTCAATATTATTGCATTGGTAACTGGAGCTATTTGGGGTAAGCCAACCTGGGGCACTTGGTGGGCCTGGGATGCGAGAATTACATCTATGCTAATTTTATTACTATTTTATGCTATGTACCTAATTTCGTGGAGAATTTATGAAACTGAAGAAAAGGTTTTTAAGATTACAACTTTCATCACGAT
This sequence comes from uncultured Pelagibacteraceae bacterium, assembly GCA_902515485.1. Taxonomy (GTDB): domain Bacteria; phylum Pseudomonadota; class Alphaproteobacteria; order Pelagibacterales; family Pelagibacteraceae; genus Pelagibacter. The sequence goes on from CABXUR010000021.1 coordinate 9,618, forward strand.
ACTGGGTATAATTAATGTTCCAATTATTAAATATTCTGTGGACTGGTGGAATACACTTCATCAACCAGCCTCAATCAATATATTGTCTAAAAGTACAATTCATTCATCAATGCTTTATCCTTTACTAATAATGACTGCGGCATTTGCTCTATTTTCATTGCTAATTTTCTTAATGAAATATAATACAGAACTGATAAAAATTAAAAATAAAGGCTTAGACAGACTATGATAAATGAAATAATTTCAATGAACGGATACGAAGCTTATGTAATATCTGCTTTCAGTTTTACTCTTTTAAGTTTTTCTGCCCTATATTTAATTACAAAAACTCAATTTATAAAAGAACAAGATAAGTTTGTAGCTAAATTTGGATCTCTGAACTCTGAGAAGGCTAAATCTGCAAAATCACAAAGAATTAATAAAGAAATTTTAGCTGACGCAACAAATAATTAACTTATAAGCCATGTATGGTCGCAAGGTTAAATTACGATTTTTATTTATACTTCTTATTTTAACAACCCTAATATTATCAGTATTTCTTGTGTTAAAATCTTTAGAAGAAAATGTGGTATATTTTCAATCACCTTCAGAGATTAAAGAAATATCTGAATTAGATAAAAAAAAAATCAGGGTGGGTGGTATGGTAAAAAAAAGCTCTATTTTTTTTACTTCCAATGAGGTTAAATTTATAATCACTGATTTTAAAAATGAAATTAATGTGACTTACTCTGGGGCAATACCAAATCTTTTTGAAGAAGGAAAAGGTGTGGTTGCTGAAGGTTTTTTAAAAGATAGAAATTTTTTTTCAGCTACTAAAATTTTAGCAAAACATGATGAAAATTATATGCCTCCAGAAGTTAAGGAAGCGCTTGGAAATAAATAAATGTTATTAAGTGTTATTGGTCATTATTCTCTTATCCTAGGACTTTGTTTAAGTCTGCTTATCATTTTTTTATCAATTAAAAATTTTAAAAATTCTGAATATTTAAATACTAAAATTTTATTTTCTTCTTTTTTTCAACTAATTTTAGTTTCTTTAAGCTTTTTATGTCTAGTTTTTTCATTTGTATTTTCTGATTTTAGCAATGAAACAGTATTTAATAATTCGCATACAACAAAACCACTTTTTTATAAAATATCAGGTACATGGGGAAATCATGAAGGCAGTCTATTACTCTGGTTACTTGTTTTAACTTTATTTATATTTTTATTTTTAATTAAAACAAAAAAACAACCAGTAAAATATAAGATTTTAACTTTATTATTTCAGCAAATTATAATTATTGGTTTTTTTGTTTTTTTAATACAAACTTCAAATCCATTTAATTATTTATATCCAATACCAGACGAGGGTTTAGGTTTAAATCCTATATTACAAGATCCAGCTCTAGCAATTCACCCGCCAATTTTATATCTAGGTTATGTTGGATCCTCTATTATTTTTTCTTCAGCTTTAGCTGCTACTTGTCTTAATATGATATCTAAAGAATGGGCATCCCATATTAAAAGATGGGTTCTAATTTCATGGGTATTTCTTACGTTAGGAATTATGCTAGGATCTATTTGGGCTTATTATGAACTAGGTTGGGGTGGTTTTTGGTTTTGGGATCCTGTTGAGAACGTATCATTAATGCCTTGGTTAGCATTAACAACACTTCTGCACTGCATTTTGGTATTAGAAAAAAAGAAAGTTCTAACATCTTGGGTAATAATTTTATCAATCTCAACTTTTACATTAAGTATGTGCGGTACATTTTTAGTGAGATCTGGTATTTTAAATTCTGTTCATACGTTTGCAAATGATCCTGGAAGAGGATTATTCATCTTAGTTTTCCTATTTTCTTTAATCTTAATTTCACTTTTTGTTTTTTTCTTTTTTCACAAATCTACTCAAAATGAACTAAATAATTTTTCATGGCTTAGCAAGGAAACATCAATAATAATTAATAATTGGTTTATGATGTATTTTTTATCTGTAGTTTTAATTGGAACTGTTTATCCAATTTTTCTAGATGTTGTATCATCTCAAAAAATATCTGTTGGACCGCCATTTTATCATAAGTTAATAGTTCCGTTTCTAATACCATTCTTATTGGCAATGGCCATTGGGCCTAAATTGAAATGGG
>CABXUR010000022.1 GCA_902515485.1 uncultured Pelagibacteraceae bacterium
GGTTCAAGTCTAGCTGAACAATTAAAAAATTCTGGAAATGATATTCACTTAATTGCAAGAAATGAAAGTGAAGTAAGTTCTATTGCGGGTAAATTAGGTTGCACGTTTACAGTGGCTGATGTTTTGGAAGCAGGTTTTATAGAAAAAGTTAAAGCGGACGTTTCTGAAATAAAAGGAATAGCGTACTGTGTTGGTTCAATTGATTTAAAACCATTAAGAATGGTTACCGAACAAGATTTTAATAGATGCATGAAATTAAATCTTTATTCTGCAGTAGAGGCTATCAAAGGTTATCAAGAAAATTTGAAAAAGAATAAAGGTTCAATTGTTTTATTCTCGACTGTAGCTGCTCAAAGAGGATTTACAAATCATGCCATAATAGCTTCAGCTAAAGCTGCCGTTGAAGGATTAACAGTATCATTAGCTGCAGAATTTGCTCCTAATATTAGAGTAAATTGTGTGGCTCCAAGCTTAACAAAATCAAAAATTGCAGAACCTATGTTAAAAAATACAACAATTGCAGAGGGTATAGCCAAAGCCCACCCCTTAAAAAGATTGGGGGAAGGAAAAGATTCAGCGGCACTTGCAAAATTTTTAATTACTGAAGACAGTTCATGGGTAACTGGTCAAATTATTGCTGTAGATGGAGGAAGATCAAAGTTATCTTAAAAAAAAATGTATATTGCAATGAATAGATTTAAAATTGTTTTAGGTAAAGAAAATGATTTTGAAAATGTTTGGAAAAATAGAGATACTCATCTAGATGGTGTAAAAGGTTTTAAAAATTTTAATTTGATCAAAGGAGATACCAATGAAAGTTATTCATTGTATTCTTCACACAGCACATGGGACTCTGAAGAAGATTTTATAAATTGGACTAAATCTGAAGCATTTCGATTAGCTCATAAAGATGCTGCACAACATAGGGATTTATATCTTGGTCCTCCAAACTTTGAAGGTTTCAAAGTTATCTTTTAACTTTTATGAAAATTTTTTTCATATTGGTTTTTTTTATTATTAACTTTCAATTTTATAGTTTTGCAGATGATTTTAATTTTAAAAAAATTGTCAATCTTAGTAATCCTTGGGGATCCTCTTTTATTAACAATGAAGAAATAATAATTACTGAAAAAAGTGGAAAGATTAAATTAGCAAATGTTGTTTCTAAAAAAATTATAGAAATAAAACATAATCTTAATTTTCTTGAATATGGACAAGGTGGGCTTTTAGATATTATATATAAAAAAAATAAACTTTGGATTTCATATACTGAGGATAGAGGCAATTGGAAAACAAGCACTTCAATTGCAAAAGCAAAATTCGATAAAAAGGAATTAATTTTTGAAAATATATTTCAAGCAAATCCACCTATAGACTCTGGTTATCATTTTGGCTCAAGATTAGCTATTAAAGATGATTATCTTTTTGCAACAGCTGGTGAAAGAGGACAAGGTATGATTGCTCAAGATGGAACCAAACATCCTGGAAGCATAATTAGAATTCACACGGATGGTAGTATACCAACAGATAATCCAAAGTTTGAAGGTAAATCAAAATGGTTGCCTGAAATTTATCAAATAGGCGTTAGAAATCCACAAGGTTTAACTCTATCACCTTATGATGATAAAATTTACATAAGCAATCATGGGGCAAAAGGAGGAGATTGGTTTGGTGAAGCAAAAAAAGGAGAAAATTATGGATGGAAAATTTTAGGATGGGGTGGAACAAATTATTCTGGAACTAAAATTGGACCAAAATGGAAACCAGGTTTTACTAAAGCAATTCAATATTGGGTACCTTCAATTGCTGCTAGTGCAATTACAATTTATAAAGGTAAGGAGTTTAGTGATTGGAATGGTCATGCTTTGGTAACATCGCTTAAAGATAAATCTTTAAGAAAATTAATTATAGGTGACATCGAAAACGTAAAAGAGAAAATTATTTTTAAAAATGAAATTGGAAGAATAAGGGATATACAAGTTCATCCAAAAAATGGAAAAATTTATTTTTTAGCGGGAAACTATCTTTGGTTAATGGAAAAAAAATAACTCAGATAATATAGATTTTAATTACTTATATTTATCCTCAATTTCATAATATTCATTAAATCCTACAATATCTCTTAATTCAGAAAATTTAGTTACATTTGTATTATAAACTTTATTTTTCATATTCTTTAAACATTCTTGCATTGTTTTTACTGAAGCACTCATCAGCGTTAAAGGCATTACTGCAATCTTATAGCCAATTTGCTCTAGTTCATTTATTTCTAACAATGGTGTATCTCCATCTTCAATTAAATTTATCATGTGATTTCCGGGAACTTCTTTTATAATTCTCCTCATATCGTCTTTAGATTTAACAGCTTCAATAAATAGAATATCTGCGCCTATTTCAGAAAATATTTTCATTCTGTCAATTGCATCATCCAGCCCTCTGGTTGCAATAGCATCTGTTCTAGCCATGATTAAGATATCATTATTGCCATAATTTCTTGCATCTACAGCAGCTTTAATTCGAGATTTTGCTTCATCTAAATCTACAACATCTTTTCCTTTTGTATGCCCACATTTTTTTGGCCATTTTTGATCTTCAATCATTACTCCAGCTGCACCAGCGTCTGCGTAACCTCTTACGGTTCTAAATACATTTACTGAATTACCATAACCCGTATCGCCATCAAAAATAATTGGAATAGATGTTGAATTACAAATATTTCTTACCTGATCTGCCATTTCTGAAAATGAGATCAATCCAGTGTCAGGCATACCTAATCTAGTTGAAGAAACACAAAAACCTGACATAAAACCAACATCTAAACCCTCTTTTTCAATTAGTTTTGCTGATAAAGAATCGAAACATCCTGGCATTACAATCACGCCTTTTGCATTAAGTTTCTCTCTTAATTTGGTTGCCTTATCTTTTGATTTAATTTTAGAAAACATAACTATAATTTAAAAGGTATATATAAAGCTAAATCAGGAAATAAGTAAATAACAAAAACAGTAAACAACATTATTATTACAAATGGTATCACTCCTTTTGCAATTTCAGACATTTTAGCTTTTCCAATTGCTTGTAAAACATAAATATTTAAACCAACTGGTGGAGTAATTAAAGCGCATTCAATCATTAAAGTAAAAATTATTCCAAACCAAATTAAATCTATATTCATCGCAGCTATTGAAATAGAAAAAATTGGCATCATAATTAATATTAACGATAAAGTTTCCATTATAAATCCAAGAATTAAAAGTGTTATGCAAACTACAAATATAAACAAGCCTTGTTCATTTATATTTGTAACTATAAATGAAGATAACTCTTGAGGAATTCTGTATAGTGAAATTGCTTTTCCAAATATTTTAGCGCCAGCTATAATTATGAAAATAGTTACAGTTGTTTTCATTGTTTCAAGACCAGCCTCAATAAATCCTTTAAAACTTAATCTTTTTTTCGCAACCACATAAATAAATGATATCAAAAAACCTATACCACCAGCCTCTGTTGGGGTGTAAATGCCAGCATAAATACCTCCTAGCATTATGAATGCCATTAATAAAATTGGTAAGCCTTTTTTTGTATATTTTATTTTTTCTTCAAGAGTGCTTTTTACATTAACAACTTCTTTATTAAAAAATTTTACATAAATTATTGAAAATATAATAAAGAATAATGCTAGAACAATTCCGGGTCCAATTCCTGCAAGAAACATGCTTAAAACTGACTCTTCTACGACAAAAGCATAAACAATCATTGGTATAGAAGGCGGTATTAATATCCCAAGTGTACCGCCAGCTGCCAATATGCCTAAGGTGAAATTTCTATGATAACCACGACTTATCATTGCTGGAAAAGCAACTGTTGAAATTGTTGCAGCGGTTGCAACAGATGATCCTGAAATTGCAGCAAAAATACTACAAGAAACAATGGTTGCAATGGCTAATCCTCCAGGAAAATTTCCTACCCAACTTTGAGCAAATTTGAATAAATCTTCACCAACACCTGCTTTTAATAAGATATTTGACATCATTAAAAACATTGGAACTGCTAATAAAATAAAATTATCAGCAACACTATAAAAAGTTTGTGGGACCATTAAAGGAGAAATGTCTCCAAAAATCATTAATCCTAAACCGATAGTGCCTAATCCAAATGCAATTGGAACTCCTAAAAAAAGTATAAAAAATAATAAAAATAAAATTAATGCAACTGTCATTTAAATAAATCCTTTAAGAACAAATATATTTCTACAATCACTCTGATAACCAAAAAACCAAAACATAAAGGTATTGCAAATTCAGTTAAAAAAGATGGCACATCTAAAATCGTTGAGCTGGTCCTGCCTACTTTAAAAGAGTCGTATGCAATTAACCACCCAAAGTACAATACAAATAAACTAAATGTTAAAACAAAAATAGCGCTTATAAAATCTAAAACTTTTTGACCTTTCTCATTAAGCCTGTCATACAAAACCGTTATTCTAATAAAATCCTTTTTATGAAATGTATATGTTAATGCTAAATATGTTGCCCATATTTGAAGAAATCTTGAAATTTCATTTACCCAAACAGTCGGTGAATTAAAAATATATCTCATTATAACTTCGTATGAAACTATGAAGCCAATAGTTATGAACAAAGCTGAAGCTAAATAGCCAGAATATTTTATAATTTTGTCGTAAATTTCCATGTTAAAAAACCCCACATAAAAGATATGTGGGGTTAATTATTAAATTAAAGATTATTTGCTGCTTTTACAAGCTTGTCACCTACACCTCCAGAACCACCTGTTCTTGAAATATAGTCTTGTATTACAGATGATGAGGCTTTCTTAAGTGCTGATACTTCTGAGCTAGATAGTTCAACAATATTCATACCGTTGGCTTTAGCTTCTTTGTATGCGCTTGCTTCAATATTTGCCATGTCATCTCTCACTGCTTTTTCAGAAACTTTAGATGCTGCAGCAATTGCATCTCTCTGTTTTTGAGTTAAAGATTTTAACCATTTATCATTTGCAACTACTACGAACTCAATATCACCATGATTAGTAACTGTTAAAGTATCCATCACCTGATAAAGTTTTCTAGACTTAACACCAGATACACCTGTCATACCTGCATCAACAGTATTTCTTTGGTAAGCTAAGTACTGCTCCGATCCAGAGATTAAAGCTGGTTTGCCACCTAAAGAGCTTACGAAAGCACCAAGAGTTTTACCAAAAACTCTAATTTTTTTATCTTTAAAGTCCGCAGGTGATTTCATTGGTCCCCCATTAGAAAGCATGATTGCAGATCCATATGCTTGATAATATAATGGCACAGCACCTGTATTAGCTATAGCTGGATCTAATATTTTTCGTATGTCTGATCCTGCACTAGTTGCTTTTCTAATTTTAGACTCAGAATCAAATAAGAACGGTAAATAAAAAATATCTACTTCAGGATTAGTACCAGCAAATCTTGTTATTGATGCAACACCCGCTTCAATTGCTCCTGATCCCACAGCTTGTGGAACTTCTTTATCTTTGTAAAGTTGTGCAGAGTCATAAATTTCTACCGTTATGTCTGATCTAGCTTCTAACTCTTTTTTAAACACTAATAAATTTTGACCTAAGTGTGCTTTTAAAGGTAACTGAAGCGTTATTCTCATTTTTGTTTCAGCAAAACTTACGCTTGCTATAGATACAAAAATTAAAGAAAACATTATTTTTTTTAGTATTTTCATATTTATCTCCTCGTCGATTGTTAATTCTAACTATTAAAGTCGACTTTAAAAATAAATACAATAATAATAATTATCTATGAATTGGATAATAGTTACTATATTTGGGGCTTTTTTTCAGAACCTTAGATCGTCTTTACAAAAAAAATTAAATAAAGATCTTTCTACAGTTGCATCAACCTATGTGAGATTTGTATTTGCTTTACCTTTTGCTTCATTATTATTTTTTATTTATTTTAAAAATTTTGAAATAATTAATGAGATCTTATCCCAGACAAATTTTCTTTATTATGTAATTTTAGCATCTATATTTCAAATTATATTTACCTTCGTCTTGCTTTATCTTTTTAAATTTTCAAATTTTGTAGTTGGAACCTCTCTAAGTAAAACCGAAGTAATACAAGTTGCCATATTCGAGTATATTATTCTAAAAGATAAACTAAATATTTTAGGTATAACCGGAATTATAATTGCTACCTTGGGAGTGATTATAATTACAATTAAGGATTTAAAATTGTTTTTTAATAATTTTTTTTCTAAGACAACTCTTATAGGATTGATATCAGGTCTATTTTTAGGTTTAAGTGTAGTTTATTTTAGAGCGGCCGCATTATCTCTAGATAACTTTTCATCAAATTTTGAAAAAGCATTAAGCACTTTGTTTTTAGGTTTAGTAATTCAAACTTTTATTATAACAGTATATCTTTTATTTTTTGAAAGATCAGAATTTAAAAAATTATATAATAATAAATTAGAAAGTTGTTTGGCAGGATTTGCAGGATTTATGGCTACGATGTCGTGGTTCTATGCTTTTACTTTAATGCAAGCTTCTTTTATAAGAGCTTTAGGTCAAATTGAAATTTTTTTTAGTTATTTATCCTCAAAATATTTATTTAAAGAAAAACCAACATTTAGTGAGGTTTTGGGAATTATAATATTTGTTTGCGGAGTTACTTTAATGTTGATTACTAAAGCGGATTAATCATTTAATAATAAATTAAAGATATGGAAAAAAAACCTTATCATCATCTTCCAGATGGAACTTTCAGAAACCCTGAAGGATCTCCAATCTCAAGATCAAGTTCTGGAAAGTTTTCTTATAGAGATTTTAATAAAGAAAAAAAGAAGCTTGATATGACAGTACCAAAAGAACATGTAATAAATAAGCAAGAGGTTTTAAATAATTTAGAAAAATTTAAAAATGATGATTATATTGCTTGGATTGGTCATGCTACTTATTTAATTAAATTAGGTAATACGACATTGATAACAGATCCTGTATTTTCAAAAAATGCAGGACCATTAATTTTTGGTCCAAAGAGATTTACTGAACCAGCTTTAAATCTTAATGAAATTCCAAAAACAGATGTATTTTTATTAACCCACAATCACTATGATCATCAAGATATGTCTACAATCAGAAGATTTCCTTTCAAGGATGCTAAAGTATTAGTTCCATTAAAGCTAGGAAAGTATTTTAAAAAATACAAAGATGTCAATGAAATGGATTGGTATGAGGAAATTAAAATTAATGATCATTTAAAAATAACCTTCTTACCTGCAGTACATTGGTCAAAAAGATCTCTAACTGATACCAATAAAACTTTATGGGGTAATTTTTTAATTCAATATAAAAATATGAAAATTTTATTTGCATGTGACACGGGTTATGGAAATATTTATAAAAAAATTGGTGAAAAATATGGTCCAATTGATATTACAATGATTAATATTGGCGCTTATGATTTTAGACCAATGTTTGATAGATCCATTTATCACACAACTCCTGAAGAAGCTCTTAATGTTGCGAAAGATTTAAAAAGCAAAAAAGTATTGGGAATGCATTGGGGAACTTTTGTTTTATCTCTTGAACCTATAATGGAGCCTCCTATTCGATTTAAAGAAAATGCTGAAAAATTTGGGTTTAAAAAAGAAGATGCAATTACATTTAAAATTGGTGAAATTAACTCTTTAAAATCAATTCTTAAAGATTGATTTTAAATTCCTCAAATATGATTAAAAAATTAATCATTTAATAATTTATTTTTAGCTTTATCAAACTCTTCTTGTGTTAGTGCTCCGCTTTGACGAAGATCATTTAGTTTAGTTAATTCGTCACTTAAATTATTATCTTGTGATGTTGCATTTTCATTATCTTTAGATTGTTCTGCTTCTTTTTCAGCTCTATTAGCTTCTTTTGATTTAAAACCATTCATAATGGCCATACCGCCCAAATATAAAACAAAGGCCATAATAGGAATGACTAATATAAAAAAAATTATTTTTTCCATAAATTAATCTTCGTCTTCCTCTCTCCACTTTTTCTCATACATCAGATAGGCAGCATAAATTACTGATACTACTCCTACTATCATACCATAATCAAATCCAGTTTGCATATCATACAAATACCAACCTAGTTGGGTTGCACCAATTGGTGGTATAGTAAGAAGCAAAAATATTAAACCGATTCTGTATGGATATTTAGGTTTTTTCATAACCTAAGTTAACAGATTTAATCAATAGATTTAATTATTAAATTTGCGCTCTTTTGAAACAGTCAATAGTATTTTTCAATAAACAGGCAATTGTCATTGGTCCTACACCTCCTGGAACTGGAGTTAAGGCTTTAGCATTTTTTGAAACTTCGTCAAAAGCAACATCTCCTACTAAGCCATTTTCTGTTTTATTAATTCCAACATCGATTACTATTGCATCTTTTTTAACCCAGTCACCTTTGACAAGTTCTGGTATACCTACAGCTGCAACAATTATATCTGCCTCTAAACATTCAGCTTTTAAATCTTTTGTTCTTGAATGAGTAATAGTTACAGTACAATTTTCTTTAAGTAGAAGTTGTGTCATTGGTTTGCCATTCAAATTTGATCTTCCAACTACAACTGCTTTTTTGCCACTTAAGTTTGGTTCAATTTTTTTAATCATTAAATAACATCCAAGTGGAGTACAAGGAACTGAACTTTCATAACCTGATGATAAATTTCCAACATTCATTGGGTGAAAACCATCCACATCTTTTGAAGGAATTATAGTTTCAATAACCTTTTGTTTATCTATATGCTTTGGTAATGGAAGCTGGACCAAGATTCCAGAAATACTCTCATCGTTGTTCAATTCTTCAATTTTTTCTAAAATAGTTTTTTCTTCAACTGTATCAGGATATTTAATCACCTCAGATTTCAAGCCAACTTCGTTAGCTGATTTTTCTTTGTTGCGAACATAAATTTGACTAGGAGCCATATCTCCAACTAAAATTACTGTCAGTCCAGGAACTTTATTATATTTAGTTTTTAACTCAGATACCTCCTGTTTTAATTCTTCTCTAAGTTCTGCTGCTATTTTTTTTCCATCTATTAAAATCATATTTCTTTCTTAAAAAATCATTGGTGCAATGTACAGCTTCATACACATTTCAATAAACCAAATCAATAAAAGAAGGATTATTGGTGATATATCAAGTGACCCTAAATTAGGTAAGAAACGTCTGATTCTGTTTAAAATTGGGTCAGTTAAACGATAAGTAAGTTCTAAAATTGAGTAAACAAATCTATTTTGAGTATTCAAAACATTAAAAGCAATTAACCAGCTTATTAAAACGTTTGCAATTACAACGTAAGAATAAAGTTTTAAAATTTGTAAAACTAAATAAAAAATTGCGATCATTTTTTTTCGACATAAATCGACTGACTTGGAAATGCAAAAGATGCATTATTATTTTCTACTATTTGTTTAATTTCAATCGCAAGTCTTTCTTTTACAGCAAGCATTTCATTCCAACTATCAGTTTTAGTAAAACCACGTACATACATATCAATAGAGCTATCAGAAAATTTATCAATTCTAACTGCTACACCAATATTTGTATCAAAGTCTTCACTTTTATTGATATATCCCTCAATTTCATTCCTTACAGTTTTTAATTGATCAACTGTTGTGTCATACTGAAGGGTAATTATCCAGCTGATTAACCAATTAGAAGTTTCGCTTACATTAACAACAGCGTTTTCGGCAAATTGAAAATTTGGAATAATTGCAAGTGATTTATCAAATTTTCTTATGGTGGTTGATCTAAAACCAATTTTCTCAACAACACCCTCTATGATACCTTCAACTGAAATCCAGTCACCTATTTTAAATCTTTTTTCAACTAATACTAAAATTCCAGAGATTAAATTTTTAAATAAATCTTGTGCTCCCAACGCAACAGCAACACCAAACAATCCAAGTCCGGCAATAATTGGACCAATTTTTATTCCCCACAATTCAAGTACAGCAGCAAGCCCTAGAATAAAAATT
>CABXUR010000023.1 GCA_902515485.1 uncultured Pelagibacteraceae bacterium
GGTTAGCAAGAAAAACTTGTCCTAATTGTAGAGTGCCTGATGAGGATATTACGCCAAAAGCATTAGCTGATTTTGGTTTTACTGTTGAAGAAGCATCAAGAGCAAAAGTTCAAAAAGGAAGTGGTTGTAATGAATGTAAAGACTCAGGCTATAAAGGTAGAATGGGTATTTATGAAATTCTAAGTGTTTCAAAACCTATTAAAGAAGCAATTTTAAGACAGGCCACAACACCAGAACTAAAAGAGATTGCTATGAAAGAAGGTTTTAGAACAATGCAAGATATGGGCCGTGAATTAATTTTAACAGGTGATCTTAATTTTAGAGAGTACGATAGGGTTCTTTCTTCAGAGGGTTAAATTAGATGTCTTCAGAAACTTTCACATACAAAGGTATTTCAGCGGGCAAATATATCGAAGGTGAAATAGAAGCTTTAAATCAAGAAGAAGCATCATATAAATTAAAAGAGCAAAAAGTTATCATAACAAATTTAGTGAAAGCTAAAAAAAAGAAAGCTGCAACCAAAGAGAAAAAAAAAGGTGGTGGATTTTCATTTGGAGAGAAAAAAGTTACCCCACAAGATGTTATGATGTTTTCAAAACAGTTTGCAACCATGGTTAAAGCAGGTTTGCCTATTTTAAATACACTTGGAATGTTGAGAGATCAAATTGAGCACCCAACACTGAAAAAAATTATTGAAGAGATAAGAAAAAATCTTGAGGGTGGTATTACTTTATCAAAATGTTTTGAAAAATACCCTAAGATTTTTGATAACATTTACATCAACCTTATTAAAGCTGGAGAAGCTAGTGGTAAACTAGATGATTTTTTACTTAAATTGGTAGTCTCGCTTGAAAAAAGAGAGAAAGTGAAAAAGAAAATTAAAGGAGCTTTAATGTATCCGGCAGTAATGTTTTTTGTAGCAATTACTGTAATGGTATTCATGTTAATTAAAGTTGTTCCTATTTTTGCTGAAATGTATGAGGGAATGGGAGTAGCTCTACCAACTCCTACCGCAGTAATTATGACAGCAAGTAATTTTATGAGAGGTAGTGGTGGGGCAACTTTATTTTTTGTAGTAGTTGCAATATATATAATTTTTAAAGTTGCTACAACGAAATCAGCAGCAATAAGATACAAATGGCATCAACAAGTTTTAAAAATGCCAGTATTTGGAGATATGATTTTAAAATCTTTAATTGCAAGAGTTTCTTTGATCATGGGTAACTTAAGTGCCGCTGGAGTGAATCTTTTAGAAAGTATTGAAATTGCAAAATCAGTTAGCAATAATGATGTTGTAACTAGAGCTTTAGAGAATGTAAAAAAAGGTGTTTTCTCTGGTGATACATTAACAAAACTTTTTATGAAAGAGCCTGTTTTTCCACCAACGTTTAGTCAATTAATTTCTGTGGGTGAGCAAACTGGAAATTTAGATGAAATGTTTACTTCAGTTTCTGGTTATTATGAAGAAGAATTTGATACTGCAGTTGATAACATGTCTAGTTTAATTGAACCAATTATGATTGTATTTATGGGAACAATGATTGGAGGATTAATGATTGCGATGTATTCTCCCATCTTTAATGTAGGTTCAATAATTGGACAGTAAAAAAATCTAAAAACTTTTAGTAAGTATTAAGTGGTTTACCCAATTCACTTTTGTTGTCTTAAAAACAACTTCATCCATAATTTGACCAATAAAAAAAGTCCCAAGACCTCCAGCTTTTATATCATCTAAATCTCTAGGTTTAATATTTGATGGCACAACTGGTTTTCCTTTATCCATTAACTCCATAGACAATACATTGTCATTATATTTGATAACTATTTTCATTTCATCTTCAGTTGGATGATTATTATAACCATGTTTAACTATATTTTGTGCAGCTTCAGCTAATGCTAAGACTAAATCATCCGTATGTTTTTCAAATATTGAACTTTTTTTAAAGACTTCACGCGCAAAAACTCTAACTTCTTTAAGACTTGCAGACTCTATTTTAAAATTTTGAGTTTCTTCAAAGTTCATCAGTCTAAGTTTAAGATTTGCTCTAACTTAGCCATCATAATTACTTTGAGCACTGATTTACTTATTTCTTTTAATATTACTTTTGTCCCAAGCTCTGATGCTTGTTGGTGACTCTCAATAAGTACAGAAATTCCAGAAGAGTCCATGTATTCAACATCTTTTAAATTTAAATGAACTTCTTTTTTAGCTTCTATCAATGGCATAATAACTTCTTTAGCCTTTTCTGTGACATCCATATCAATTTCACCGTTTAAAAAAACAGTTGCGACGTTATTTTCTTCTGTAACTTTATAGCTCATGAGCTCTATATTTAATAAATTTTAGTTAAAATCAACAATTTTTAACACTTTAACCCATTATGGATATAAGGTACTTTTAAAATATAAAAAAAAAGATATAGTTTTTTAATAGAATTTAAAATTTATAAAAACCAGGAGAAATAAAAATGAAAAAAAAGAACCAAAAAGGTTTTACACTTATTGAACTTTTAGTTGTTGTTGCAATTATAGGAATTTTAGCTGCAGTTGGTGTTGTAGCTTACTCAGGGTACACAGCTAGTGCTAAGAAAAATGCTGCTGGATCAAATCATGCAACGGTTTTAAAATATGTTTCTGCTGAAGTTCAAAAATGTAATATTGGTGAAGAAAATGTGATGAAGAAACCTGATGGTACAAACGCTTTAGCTTGTGGAGACAGATCTACAGCCAAAAAAGTTTCAGACGGTGCAACTGCTGCATTAGCAGAATTTAAAAATCCTTACGGAACAGTAAGTGGTTCTAAATTAGCAGTTTTTTCTTCTGCAGCAATGACAGCTTGTTCTGCTACTACTCAAGGAAGAACTACTATTGTGGATGATGGATCAACATTTACTATAACAACTTGTAAATCAGACGATAATAAAGATTTGATGACCTCTAAAGGGACCATCGAGTAATACTGTTAATTATTAATTTAACATATGATTACTAGAAGTAAGGGGTTTAGCTTAATTGAGCTTTTAGTAGTTGTTGCAATTCTTGGGATAATTTCTGCAATAGGTATTACATCTTATAGTGGGTACGTTTCAGGCACTAAAAAAAAATCTGTTGAAAACGCAATGATGCAGATGAATTTAGCTCAAACTGAATATTATTCAGTAAACGGTTCGTATTATCCACCATCAGGAACGCATGGTGCAGACTCAAAAACTTGTACTCCAAGTGATAGTGCATCAACACATATAGAGGTAAACTTATTAGGGGATGGGGCTGAAGGTCCAGATTTGATCACTAAGGACCTTGATTACTTTGTTTGTATTTGGAGAAAAGATAATTCGTATGGACTGATTGCTAAAGAAGACACAACAAAAAAACCCTGTGAGATTACGATGTCAAATATGGGAACTGCGTTAAGAGATAGTAACTGCTAAATTATTTTTTTCATGAATTTAGAAAGCATAAAGATAAATATTTTAAAGTTTATTAATTCTAATCAAAGTAATAAATTTAAAATTTACTTAACAATTAGCCTAGGCTGGATAATTTTTATTGGTTATTTAACTTGGTGGAATGGGCTAAAAAGTATTGCTTTAGATAAGAGTTTTAGATGGGATGAATGGTTTTGGTTTGGAGTAGTTCCAGCACTTTCTCCTTATTTATTTTATTTTATCTGGAATAATAAAAAGACTTCAAAAAACTCAAATCATTTTAAAGAATAGCATCGGTTAATCGCCCTAATAAGCGATTTTATTCAAAATACTTAATTAAACTTGATAATTTATCATAGATTTTCAAAATTAATCTAGATAGAATTTGTTTATATATTGTGAGGTAAAATATGAAGACTATTAAGAAAACATTTTTAACGTTTGCATTAATACTTTTTTCAACGAATTTGTTTGCTGCTCAAAGTCAAATTGCACAAGTAAATGGCATGATGTGTATTAAGTGTCAAAAAATGGTTACTAAAGCACTTCAGGCAGCAAGTCCTAACGCTGATGTGAAGGTATCATGGCCAGAGGGTGTAGCCATTTCTTCTTTCGCTGATAAATCAAATTTAACAGAGGAAGATTACAAAAATGCTATTCTTGGAACTGGTTTTGAAGTTATCAAAGTTGTAAGTGTTGATAAAATTATCAATGATGCTGAGGAAGCTAGAAAATTAGTGGACTAATAAAATTTAATTATGACTGCGGCTGAAACCCAGATTTTGCTTAATAAGCTGCAGTCAAGTATTAAGCAATTAGAGCTTACAAACAAAGGAGCTTTAACTGCACTTGAGTTTCGTTTAGATGCAATCCTTCAAGCAAATTTAGATACTTTTTGGCTTTTAATTTGTGCAATCCTAGTTTTTCTGATGCAAGCAGGATTTATGTGTTTGGAAACTGGATTATCTCGAAACAAAAATAGTATTAATGTAGCTCTTAAAAATGTAACTGACTTTGGAATTGCAGTTGTGATTTTTTGGGCATTTGGTTTTGCATTAATGTATGGAACTAGTGTGTCTGGATTGTTTGGTAATAAGTTTTTCTTTTTTACCACAAAGGTCGCTGGGTATCAGACCTATTTTGTTTTCCAAGCAATGTTTGTTGCAACAGCTGCAACAATCATATCTGGAGCAGTTGCTGAAAGATTAAGATTTTTTTCTTATGTGATTATAACATTTTTTGCTTCAGGATTTTTCTATCCAATTGTTGGCCATTGGTCTTGGGCATTTAACTTTGAAAATCCAACAGAAAAATTTGGTTGGCTTGGTAAATTAGGTTACTTAGATTTCGCAGGAGCTTCAGTTGTCCATTCAGTTGGAGGCTGGATTGCACTTGCAGTTTTATTAGTTGTTGGAAATAGAACAGGAAGATTTAGAAAAGATAACTTAAATAAGACTTTTCAAGGAAGTAATACTCCAATTGCTGCACTTGGAGCTTTAATTTTATGGTTTGGTTGGTTTGGATTTAACGGAGGTGCTAATGGTGCAATGGATTTAAAAATTCCATTAATTTTAATTAATACTTTTTTATCAGCTTCTTTTGGTCTTATTTTTTCAAGTATAATGGGAATAATTGTTTTAAAAAAACCTGAACCCTTATTCATGATAACAGGTCCTCTTGCAGGGTTAGTTTCAATAACTGCATCATGTGCCTATGTAGATCCATCAGATGCAATTGTAATTGGAAGTATTGGTGGAATTATTTCTGGATCAACAATTGTTTTATTGGAAAAAATTAAAATTGATGATGTAGTGAGTGCAATTCCTGTTCACTTAGCTTCTGGAATATGGGGAACTATTGCTGTTGCAATATTTGGAAATTTCGAAATGATGGGAGTTGAAAAAACAAGATTAGAACAATTATTAATTCAATTAATTGGAATTGCTTCAATTGGAAGTTTTTGTTTTTTTGGATCATATATAATTTTTAAATGTATTAATTCTTTTTTCCCATTAAGGGTTGGGAAAATTCAAGAAGAGTTAGGGCTTAATATTTCAGAGCATAACGCATCAACAGATACTCATGAATTGTTAGAAGTTTTGACAAAACAAGCTAAATCAGATGATTACTCTAATAGAGCCCCACAAGATCCTTTCACAGATAGTGGTATTATTGGTACCCAATATAATGTTTTAATGGACAGGCTTGAGCAAACTGAAAAACAAAAAAATAAATGGAAAAATAGAGTTTCTCAAGAGATCAAACTAGCAATGGATGTTCAAAAACGTTTAATGCCAAAAAGAGATATGGATCACTATCCTATATTTGGTCTTAATATTCCAGCTAGAGAAATTTCAGGAGATTTTTATGATTTTTTTCTAAATGATGATGAAGTCTACTTCACATTATCAGATGTATCAGGCAAAGGTGTAAATGCAGGAATGGTGATGGCTAAAGCTATTACATTATTTAAAATTTTTGCTAGACAAAAATTTAGACCTAATGAAATTTTATTTGAAATGAATAATGATTTAAATGAAACAAATCCCACAGGTACATTTATAACCTCAATTGTTGGAAGATATAATTTAAAATCAGATCTGGTTGAAATTTCAAATGCTGGACATCAACCAGTATTGTTAAGAAATGAGAGAGAATTTAAGGAATTTCCATCTAGTTCAGTACCATTAGCAGTTACAAAACACAAAGATGAAAATGTATATAAATTAGAAAATTTTAAACTTAATAGGGGTAGAATTTATTGTTTCACTGATGGTTTTTCCGAGTGCATGAATGAAGAAAATCAAGAAATAGGTATTAATGGTGTTAAAGAATTAATCATAAAACATCAAAATTCTTCATTAAAACAAGAATTAGAAGATGCAACAGAGGAAATTAGACTAAGAAGTTTAAAAAAAGGTATGTCAGAACAAGGTATTAAAGAAAATAATGATATTCTTGATGATGATTTAACAATTATTGGCATTGGAAAATAAAATCAAAATGGTCACATTTAATTTTTAAATAAATAATTTTAGCCTTTATTTGTAAATAAATTTAGATAGTAATCATTATTAATGAAAAATATTTATTTTCTTTTATTTTCTTTTATACTTTTAACAGGATGTGCGCAAAATTTAGCATTATTGGGTCCAGCAATTTCAGTTGTTAAAACTGGTGGAATCCAACATGCAATAGTTGGCGAAACAATAAACCATGGAGTAAAGAACAAGACAGGTAAAAATGTAAGCGAACATGCAATGAGTTTATTATCAAATCAAGTTGAAACTCAAGAGTGCAACAGCACTTTTAGCAACAGTTTGCAAAAAATATTTTTTAATAAATCAGAAGATCCAGATTGTAAAAAAATTCAATAAACAAAAATTTTTTTTAAATTAAATAATATTAATAGTTTTATTTAAGATAGACATTACATTTAATCTCTGTGAAAATTATACCTAATAAAACATAAATTGTAAAAATGAGTAAAACTTCAAAAGCATATATTATGTTAATTCTTGCAACATTATTTTGGGCAGGAAATTTTACTATCGGTAAATTTGCATACACAGAAAATGTACCGCCTTATTCATTAGCTTTTTTTAGGTGGATTTTAGTTTGGGTAATTTTAATACCTTTTACATATAAAGAAATTTCAAAAATAAAAAAAGAAGTTAAAAATAATTTATTATTATTCTTTATTTTGGGTTTTACCAGCGTTGGTATATTTTCAGCGTTCACCTATAATGCTCTTAATTATACTCAGGTAATAAATGCTTCGCTTTTTAATACTGCAATACCTGTGTCAATTATTTTTGTATGTTTTTTACTTAAAATTGAAAAAACAAATATTTTTCAAATATCTGGTTTGATAGTTTCAGTTCTAGGAATTATAGCAATAATTACGCGTCTAGACTTAAATATCTTGTTAACTTTAAATTTTAATAAGGGTGATATTTATATGGTCATTGCAATAATATCATGGGGAATTTATTCGGCATTTTTGAAAAAAAAAATATTTGATATATCTTTACTTTCACTTGTTCATGTTGTTTGTACTTTTGGGTTAATTGCTCTTTTTCCGGCATTTTTATTTGAATTAGCTGAAGGAAAAGTAGCAGAGGTAAACAGTAATCTTTTTTATATTTTGCTTTATATTGCAATATTTCCAAGCATTGGTTCTTATTATTGTTGGGCTGGAGCAGTCTCGATCATAGGTGCTAATAGAGCTGGAATTTTCTTATCATTAATTCCATTATTTAGCACAATTTTTGCAATGATTTTTTTTAATGAAAAATTTTTATTTTTTCATTTCATTGGATCTGTTTTAATTATATTAGGTTTAATTTTATCAAACAAAAAAATTACAAATGCTTAAAGTTGCAATTTTAGATGATTATCAAAACGTTTCACAAGAATTTGTGGATTTAAAAAAATTATCTGGAAAGTATGAATTTAAAATTTTTAGTGAACCATTTCTTGATGAAGCAGATACTATTGAGCAATTGTCTGATTTTGAGGCTTTATTAATAATGAGAGAAAGAACACCTATTTCAAAGAATTTAATCGATAATCTTAATGATCTTAAATACATAATCACCAGTGGTTTGCGAAATAAATCTGTAGATCTTAAGGCTGCAAAAAAAAGAAAAATCATAGTTTGTGGAACTGAAAGTAACACAAATCCAACCTGTGAGTTAACTTGGGCATTAATTTTAGGGTTATCAAGAAATTTAAAAACAGAAATTGACAATATGTATCAAGGTTATTGGCAAACAACTGTTGGTTTTGAGCTTAAAGGTAAAATTATTGGTTTAATTGGTCTGGGAAAAGTAGGTCAACAAGTTGCAAAAATAGCTAATGCATTTGGCATGCAAGTAATGGCTTGGAGTGAAAATTTAGATTTAGATAAATGTAAAGAATTAAATGTTTTACCATGTAGTAAAGAAGATTTAATTAAAAATTCAGATTATATTTCAATTCATGTTCAAGGTGGAAAACGTTATAAAAATTGCATTACAATTAAAGAGTTTGACCAGATGAAAAAAACAGCCTTTTTAATTAATACTGCGCGTGGCCAAATAGTTAATGAAGATGATCTGATTATTGCTTTGTCAACTAATGTTATTATGGGAGCTGGAATTGATGTTTATGAAAAAGAACCATTGCCGGAAACTAATAAATTAAGATTTTTACCTAATGCCTTATTAACACCTCACATTGGTTATGTGACAGCTGAAAATTATAGTATCTATTATACGCAAATGATTGAAGATCTTGAAGCTTGTGTAAATGGTAAACCTATTCGTGTTATTGAAAAATAATGGAGCTACCTGTAGTTAATCATAAAGATTATGTTGCTAAAATTGGAGATGATCATAAGTTTCCAATTAATAAATTTGGTGAACTTGCTAAATATTTAATAGAACAAAAAGTAGTAAAAAATTTTTTTAACCCTGTTGCTTGCTCTTTTGAAACTTTAAATAGAGCTCATTCAGAAGATTATATAAATGATATTAAAAACAAAACCTTAGATAAAAATAAAATTAAAAAAATTGGTTTTCCATTGGTTGATAGCGTGGTTCAAAGGTCCTTAGTTGCAACTGGGGGAACTGTTTTAGCATCAAAACTTGCTTTAAACTATGGGGTTGCTTGCAACACTGCAGGCGGAAGTCATCATGCAAATTATGATAGTGGTGCTGGTTATTGTGTTTTTAATGATGTAGCTGTTGCTGCACATTATTTATTGGATAGAGGATTTGCAAATAGAATTTTAATAGTAGATCTAGATGTTCATCAAGGAAATGGTAACTCAGAAATTTTTAAATACAATAGACATGTCTTTACTTTTAGCATGCATTCAAAAACTAATTATCCCGCAAAAAAATCAATTAGTGATTTAGATGTTGAGCTTGAAGACAATCTTGAAGATGATGCATATATAAAGACACTTAAATTTTATTTAAATGAGTTAAATAATGAAAACTTTGATTTTGTTTTTTATATAGCTGGTGTCGATATTCATTTTAATGACCGATTAGGTAAATTAAAAATTTCAGATGAAGGCATAAGACTCAGAGATGAGCTAGTAATTGAAAA
>CABXUR010000024.1 GCA_902515485.1 uncultured Pelagibacteraceae bacterium
ATATTTAATTCAAAAAAATCAGGTGAATGATGCAATTAAAATTTTAGAAAATAATAAAAATAAAGATTTTAAATTTTTTAAGAAATTAATTAGAATTTATTTTTTGGTTGGAGAAAAAGATAAAGCACAAAATCTACTTAATGAATTTAAAAAAATAGAGTCAAACGACCCTGAATATTTACAATTTCTTGGAATGCGTTCTCTTTTTCAAGGAAATTTCGAAATTGGATGGAAATATTATGAGCACAGATATTCAAAATTAAGAAATATTTTTAATGGTATAGCAGAGTGGAAAGGGGGAAATATTTCTCAAAAAAGTATTGTTGTTTACAATGAACAAGGACTTGGAGACAGTATTCAATTTTCAAAATTTTTATTCCCACTTTTAAAATTGTCAAAAAATGTAACTTTTTTAGTCCAAAAAAATATTATTAACATTTTTAAAAAAGATATTGAAAATTTGAAAATTGTGTCAAAAGAAAATATTTCTGATAATAAATTTGATTTTAAAATTTCATTAGGTTCCTTACTTAAATTTTTTTATAAAGAAAAGATTGATGAAAATTTTTTAATTAATAATAATGGTATATTTAGTTTACCTTCTATCATTAATAAAGATAAACTTAATGTTGGAGTAGCATGGTCTGGTTCATTTAATGGTCCAAATGAACCTTATAGATCTATACCACTAGAGTCATTAAGTAAGATATTTTCTTTAGATGTTAATTTTTATTGTTTACAAAATGAAATTTGGGAAAGAGATTTAATTCAATTTAAAAAATCTAAAATTATAAATCTTGGAAATTACAGCTTAAGTGACATGGTTGCAATTATTCAAAATTTAGATCTCGTAATTTCATCAGATACCTCAATTCTTCATCTATCAGCATCACTTAATAAAGAAACTTGGGGACTTTTGAATACATATCCTGATTGGAGATGGGGAGCTTTTAGTAAATTACATCCTTACAAAACATTAAAAATATTTCAACAAAGAACTTTTAATAAATGGGACGATGTTGAACAGGAAATATACGAAAATTTAAAAAAAAGAAAATGACAATCTTCAAGAAATTTTTTATAAAGGTGCTCCTAAAAAGGAAAATTATAATTATAAAATGAAAAAAAAAAAATCAAAACAAAACTCAATTTCATTTCTTTTCGCCAAAAAATATATTTATATTTACTATCCTATTATTTGGATAGTTCTGTTATTGTATGTGTTTACAAGATGAATAGTAAATTAATATTAATTATTATTATTGTTTTAGCCATTGAGCTATCAGGTAATGGTATCTTAACTTCTCTATTTAAATTGATGAATTAAATTATGGTTGAGGAGGTAAGTCTTTCTTATTCATAAATTGATATCCTTTTATTACTGCCTCTCTTTTATAAATATCTGAATACCATCTTGATAAATTTTTAAAATTTCTGAGGCCAATATCATGCCAATCATGTCTAGCAATCCAGGGCCAAGTTGCAATATCTGCTATGGTATATTTTTCACCTGCAAGAAAGTTTGTGTCTTTT
This sequence comes from uncultured Pelagibacteraceae bacterium, assembly GCA_902515485.1. GTDB lineage: Bacteria > Pseudomonadota > Alphaproteobacteria > Pelagibacterales > Pelagibacteraceae > Pelagibacter. Next base: position 1,534 of record CABXUR010000024.1, read on the forward strand.
AATCTATTATCTAATTCTTGGTATATTCTTTTAGTGATTTTAAAATATCTTTCTTCTCCAAATTCACTTTTTCCAGGATTGTAATGATGAAATTGATGATGTTGACCAATCATTGGTCCAATTGTTCCCATTTGAGCCATTAACCATTGGTTGATTTTTAATCTATCTGATTGATCATAAAACTTTCCACTTTTTTCTCCCAAATACATAAGGATTGCCCCTGACTCAAAAATACTTTCGTTATTATCGTGGTCCGTAATTACTGGGATTTTACTAAAAGGACTTATTTTTATAAATTCTTCTTTAAATTGATCATCATTGCCCAAATCAATATTGGTTACTTTATACTTATAGCCAATTTCTTCAAGCATAATAGATATTTTTTTACCATTTGGCGTATCAGTGGTAAAAAGTTCTATCACTTTTTAACGCCAAGTCTTTCTTGTGCCGCTTTTGATGTTGTTGTGAACTCGAACCTAAGTTTTTCATCCGGTTTTGCATATTTAAAACAGCCTCTAGCTGCCAAAGCTCCCTCATGAAAACCTGATAAAATTAATTTTAATTTACCTGGATAAGTGCAAATGTCACCTATTGCAAAAATTCCATCAATATTGGTTTCAAAATTTTCCGTATTCACTTCAATAGATTTTTTACTAATATTTAATCCCCAATCTAATATTGGACCTAATTGCATAATCAACCCAAAAAAACCAAGGACATAATCTGTTTTAAACTCTTTATTTTCTCCGTCATCATGCTTAATTTTAATCGATTTAATATTATTTTCTCCTGAAACTGAGTCTATTTGATATTTTGTATATAAATTAATTTTTCCTTTATCATTAAGTTCTTTAACTTTTTGAACACTAGACTCTGCTCCACTGAAACCATCTCTTCTATGAATTAAGTTTACTTTTGATGTATTCGAGAGCTCAATTGCCCAATCTAGCGCTGAGTCCCCTCCTCCAAATATTGAAATTGTTTTATCTTTAAAAACGGTTTTGTCTTTAATTGAGTAAAATATTGAACTTCCCTCAAATTTTTCACATTCCTTTAAAGCAAACTTTCTAGGCTCAAATGAGCCAACACCACCAGCAATTACAATGCTTGCTACATCAAATTCTTGTTTTCCACTTGTTTTAACATGCCATCTAGTTTCAACTTTTTTAAGCTCTTCTACTCTTTCATTTAAATGAAATTTTACGTTAAAAGGTTTTATTTGTTGCAACAAATTAGTTGTTAACTCTTCACCAGTGCATTCCGGAACAGCTGGTATATCATAAATTGGTTTATCTGGATAAAGTTCAATACATTGTCCACCTGCTTTATCAAGGTTATCAACAATTTCACAGCTTAAACCAATTATTCCTAATTGGTGCGCACAAAATATTCCTGTAGGTCCTGCTCCAATTATTAACACATCTTTTTTAATCATTTAAACTTGTTTTGATGGAATGTTAACCACTAATCCATCCAATTCATTTGAAACAGTTAATTGACAACTCAATCTACTATTTTGTTTTGGCTCAAACGCCATATCAAGCATATCCTCTTCGCCATCTTCTTTAGTTGGAAGCTTATCTAACCATTCCTCATTTACATAAACATGACAAGTTGCACATGCCATTCCTCCACCACAATCCGCATCAATACCAGGGATATCATTTTGAACCGCACCTTCCATAACTGTAAGTCCATTTTGAACATCGATTGTATGAGTTTGGTTATCGTGAGTAATGTAATTTATTTTTGTCATGAATTAGATATAAGCTCTTAAAAAAAAAGGGCAAGTACGTATAAACGTACTCGCCCTAATTTAAATATTTTATTTAGTAAAACTACTTAGCTCTTTTTCCGCTTGAACTAGTTGCAGCAGCCCAAATTACTAGACCAAATGCAATTTTGTTAACAAAGTCAGCTAAGTTGTAAACAACGTTAAGTGATTCTGCATCTACACCACCTGTTAAGTAACCAAATACATAACCTAATGGGTAAATTGCCCAACCTACTGTAACGATCATTCTCATTGCACCAAAAGCAGTTACAAGTGCCTTGTTCCCACTTTTTGCTGCAGCTTTACCTGCTTCACCTGAGAATATTTCATAAAGAATGTATACCCAACCTGCCATACCGATAATGAAACCAAGTGTAGCGTTGATGTATCCAGCTTCTCCTAAATATCCACCTACTAGCATAACTATTGAACCTAATAACAATCTCCAGAACATTCCAGAATTTGCTTTTCCTACAGCTGATAGAATTAAATAGAATTCAACCATTTGTAGTGGCACAGTAATTAACCAGTCAATATATCTGTATACTGTTGGCGAGTCTCCAGTAGTCACCCATACTTCTCTCATGTACATGTAGTGTATAAATGCAATACCAGTTACTAGACCTGCAACGATAACTGAAGTTCTCCAGCCCGCTGCTACGTTGCCAGTTTCCATGAAGAAGAAAGCAGTAGCTGCTAACATTCCCATAGAGATAACCCAAAATGAAATTCCAACGAAATCATCCTGAGCTAACATGACATCTGCGTTTGCAACACCTGTAACACCTAATAGTGCAACAGCTGTAAGCGCAAACAATTTAAGTTTTTTCATAAAAAACTCCCTCTTTAGTTAGTTTTTATTTTTTAGTTTATATAAACTAGGCTTAGGTTTCCCTAAACCAAGATAGTGCGTTAAATAACAAATAATTTTAGATTATAGAAGACTTAATTGTCATTAATTAACATTGATTTTACTTATTTTTTAAAATTAAATGCAATTTTTAATTTAAAAACCAACAAATTTAACGAAATCGAATCAAAATTTATGTCTAAAAAATTAAGTGAAATTTACGAACAATCTTTAAAAAATCCTGAAAATTTTTGGCAAGAAGCATCAAATGATATCTTTTGGTTCAAAAAACCTACTAAAATTTTAAATAAATCTAACCCTCCTTTCTATAAATGGTTTGAGGATGGTGTTACCAATACTTGTTATAATGCTTTAGATATACACATTGACCAAGGTAGAGGTAAAAAAACTGCTTTAATATACGATAGCCCAATAACTGGTAACAAAAGTCAATTCACTTATGAAGAGCTAAGGTCAAAAGTTTCAAAATTTGCAGGAGCACTTATAGATCAAGGTGTAATAAAAGGGGATAGAGTAATTATTTACATGCCAATGATACCAGAGGCGGTAATTGCTATGCTTGCTTGTGCGAGAATTGGGGCAATTCACTCTGTTGTATTTGGTGGCTTTGCATCAAATGAACTCGCTAGTAGAATTGACGATAGTAAAGCAAAAATATTAGTCACTGCATCATGTGGATTTGAGCCTGGAAGAACAGTTGAATACAAACCTTTAGTAGATGAAGCGATAAAGCTGGCTGATCATAAAATTGAGAAGATGATTTTATTTCAAAGATCAGGTCATGAAGTAAAATTAAATGCTCCACTAGAGGTCAGTTGGGAAGAGGCAATTTCGAATGTACAAGATGTTGACTGTGTTGAGATGAATTCTAATGAGTTTGCTTATATTCTTTATACTTCAGGAACAACTGGAACACCCAAGGGTATTGTAAGAGATATTGGGGGTCACATAGTTGCACTAAAATGGACTATGAAAAATATCTACAATATTGATGCTGATGATATTTGGTGGTCAGCTAGTGATATTGGATGGATTGTTGGACACTCTTATATTGTTTATGCTCCTTTATTCAAAGGATGCACAACTGTCTTGTTTGAAGGAAAACCAGTTGGTACACCTGATGCTGGGGCTTTTTGGAAAATCATATCTGATTATAAAGTAAAATCTCTTTTTACAGCTCCGACCGCTTTTAGAGCTATAAAAAAAGAGGATCCAGAAGGTAAATTTTTTTCAAAATATGATCTTAGTAATTTTGAAAGCTTATTTCTTGCAGGTGAAAGAGCAGATCCAGATACAATTAAGTGGGCAGAAAATTTATTAAAAGTTCCAGTGATTGATCACTGGTGGCAAACGGAGACTAGTTGGGCAATCAGTTCAAACTGTACAGGAATTGAAATGATGGAAACAAAATACGGTTCAGCTTGTAAAGCGGTCCCAGGTTATGATGTAAAAATTATTAAACCAGATCAAACTTTAGCAGAACCAAATGAAATGGGTGACATTGTCGTTAAACTTCCATTGCCACCAGGAACTTTTCCAACATTGTGGAATGCAGATCAAAGATACAAAGAAAATTATATGACTAACTACGAAGGTTACTATCAAACGTATGATGCAGGACACATTGATGAAGATGGTTATATTTGGATTATGTCTAGAACCGATGACATTATAAATGTTGCAGGCCATAGATTATCTACTGGCGCTATTGAAGAAGTTTTATCTGATCATCAATCAGTTGCTGAGTGTGCGGTACTTGGTATTGCAGATAAATTAAAAGGACAACTTCCTATAGGATTAGTTGTTCTAAAATCTGGTGTGGACAAAGATAATGATACTATTTCAAAAGAATGCATTCAGATGGTTAGAGATAAAATCGGACCTGTTGCAGCATTTAAGGTTGTAATTGTTATCAAAAGATTACCTAAAACAAGATCTGGTAAAATTTTAAGAGGAACGATTAGAAAAATTGCAGATAACGTAGAATATAAAGTACCACCAACTATTGATGATCCTGCAATACTTACTGAAATTAAGGAAGATTTAATTAAAAATAATATATTAAAAGACTAAAGGTTTTCCTTCAGGATCTCCTAAAATCTTACCATCTTTCATTTTAATTTTTCCAGCAATAATTGTGTGTGTGGGTGTTCCTTTGAATTTATCGCCGTTAAATGGTGTCCATCCACATTTACTTTCAATATTTTTATTTTTAATTTCAATTATTTTGTTCATATCAACAATTGTAAAATCAGCATCAAATCCTTCTTTGATAAATCCTTTATTTTTAATCCCAAAAATTTTTATTGGGTTTTCGCATACAAGTTTCATCAACTGATTTAGGGTAAGCTTTCCATCATTTACATGATTTAACATGACAGGCATTAAAGTTTGAACACCTGGCATTCCTGATGGTGAGTTTGGATATTCTTTTTCTTTATTAACTTTAAGGTGTGGGGCATGATCTGAACCTATTGTATCATTCAAATTATTCTTAACCGCATACCATAATCTATCATAATGAGATTTATCTCTTAGCGGAGGATTCATCTGAGCATAAGTTCCTAGTTTGTCATAACAGTCTGGAGCATAAATTGTTAGATGCTGTGGAGTTATTTCAAAAGTAATATTTCCTTTATGGTGTGATAAAAAATCTACTTCATCTTTGGTGGTTACATGAAGAACATGAGCTCTCTTTTTGTATTTTTCAGCAATTCTAACAATTCGTCTCGTTGAGGAAATTGCACATTCAACACTTCTCCATACAGGATGAGTATGAACGTCTCCTTGTTTAATTAACTTCTTGTTCATGTTTAAAATTGCCTCATCTTCAGAATGAACTGCCACAACTTTTGAGGCGTTTTGAAAAACCTTATCTATATCATCTTCTTCAGCAACTAATAAATTACCTGTTGAAGATCCTGCAAAAAGTTTAATTCCACAGCAACCTTCTAAACCTTCTAAGCTTGCTAAATCATCTGCATTATCTGCTGTTGCACCAAAATAAAAAGCATGATTGCAATACATCCTGTCTCTAGCTAGATCTATCTTTCTTTGGAATTCTTTCATATTAGATGTTGGAGGATTAGTATTAGGCATTTCAAATACACTGGTAATACCTCCGGCAATTGCGGCTCTACTTCCAGAATGCAAATCTTCTGTATCTGTTGAACCTGGTTCTCTAAAATGAGTTTGGGTGTCAATACAACCTGGTAAAACTGTTTGACCTTCTGCGTTTATAGTTTCTTGAGCTTCATCAGAAATTTCACCAATTTTCTGAATTTTTCCATCTTTAACTGCAACATTTACTTCTTTTAATTGTCCATCGATGTAACATTGTCCGTTTTTGATTATAAGATCTAACATTTTAAAAAAATGTTATTATATTACATCTAAAGATTAATCAATTATGAATATCAAAAATGTTTACATTTTAGATGATAGAGCTATCCTTTACGTAAATGGAGAAGATGTAAAAGAATTTCTTCAAAATCTTATAAGCAATAACATAGATAAAGTAAGTGATACAAATAGTTGTTTTACATCTCTTCTCTCCCCGCAAGGTAAATTTTTATTCGAGTTTATTATTATTAAACATAAGTCTGGTTACATTCTTGACTGTGAAAAATCTCAAGTTGATGGTCTATTTAAACAACTAAATGTTTACAAATTACGATCAAAAGTTGAAATTTTAAACCTAAGTAATGAATTTGTAGTTGCAGCCTTTAGTCATGAAAAATTTCTAAACTTTGAAGAAGCGCAAGATGTTGCTGGATTTACCTTAAAATATAGAGAGGATCCTATTTTTTTAGACCCGAGAAATAAACAATTAGGAGCAAGACTTATCATAAATTTAGAGAAACTTTACTTGTCATTAAAAAAACTAGGTCTACAAGACGCTAATCTTCAAGATTACTATTCACATTGTCATAAACTTGGAATAGTTCCAAAGGATCTAAACAAATTACAAAATAAACTATTTGGGATTGAGTGTAATTATGAAGAATTAAATGGAATTGATTTTAAAAAAGGTTGTTACGTTGGACAAGAAAATACAGCAAGAATTAAGCTTAAAAATAAGCTTTCAAAAAGATTATTGCCTATCAATTTAGTCCAAGGTGCATTAACTGAAGGTGAAAGCATTTATCAAGATGAAAAAGAAATTGGTAAAGTATTAATTGAAAAGGATTACCCTTTCGCTTTAATAAAATTCAGAGATATAAATTTAAATGAAAATA
>CABXUR010000025.1 GCA_902515485.1 uncultured Pelagibacteraceae bacterium
CATTTGATATAGCTTCAAGACCAACTGCTTTGATGCCACCAAGTGCATAATAAAATTTATTACATTCTGTTCTAAAGTCAGCATAACATTCATTAATATCAGGTCTTGTAACTTTAATATTCAGTCTTTTTAATTCTTCGTAAAACTCGCTAAGTTTGTTTTGATTAGAAATATCCATTGTCATTGATGCCGCAATAAATTCTTTTGGATAATAAGTTTTTAAAAAAGCAGTTTGATAAGAAATAATTGCATAAGCTGCTGCATGACTTTTGTTAAAACCATATTCGGCAAAAGGTTCAATCTTTAAAAAAATTCCAGCAGCTACGTCTTTAGCTATTCCGTTTTCTACTGCACCAGCAATAAAACCTTGTTTTTGTTTTTCTAATTCAGCTCTTTTCTTTTTACCCATAGCTCTTCTTAATAAATCAGCTTGGCCTGCAGTAAAACCTGATAATTTTTGTGCAATTTGCATTACTTGTTCTTGATAAATAATTACACCATACGTTGGTTTTAAAATATCTTCTAAAAGTGGATGTAAGTAATCTGGTGTTTGTTTTCCATGTTTACAATCGTTATAAGTTGGTATATTGCTCATTGGTCCAGGCCTATAAAGTGCAACTAAAGCAATAATGTCCTCAATATGGTTAGGTTTCATTTGTATTAATGCTTCTCTCATACCAGCACTTTCAACTTGAAATAATCCAACAGTATTTCCACTAGATAAGAGATCAAAAACTTTTTGATCATCATAACTAATATTTTCAATGTCAAAATCTTTATCAGTTTTTCTTACTAATTTTTGAGTATTATTAATTACAGTAAGTGTTTTAAGACCTAAGAAATCAAATTTTACCAATCCTGCATTTTCTGCTGAGTACATATCAAATTGTGTGGAAGGCAATAATAACTCTGATGAAGCATCTTTATATAGAGGCACAACTTCAGTAAGTTTTTTATCAGCTATAACAACACCTGCAGCATGTGTTGCAACATTACGATTTAAACCCTCCAATTTTAGAGAAAGATCTGTCAATTTTTTTACTCTTCGATCTTCATTTATTAATTTTTGTAATCTTGGTTCACCTGAAATACATTGAGTTAATGTTTGAGGTCTTGATGGATCGAAAGGAATCATTTTAGAAATACTATCTACAAATCCATATGGTAAACCTAACACTCTACCTACATCTCTAATGACCATTCTTGCTTTTAATTTTCCAAATGTAATTATATGAGCAACACTATCTTGATATTTTTTTGTTAAATATTCAAAAACTAAATCCCTTTTTTCCTCACAAAAATCTATGTCAAAATCAGGCATAGAAATACGATCGGGGTTTAAAAATCTTTCAAAAATTAAATTAAATTTAATTGGATCAACATCTGTAATTGAAAGACACCATGCAACTAATGAACCTGCCCCAGATCCTCTACCAGGTCCAACTGGAATATCATTATTTTTTGCCCATTTAATGTAGTCAGAAACAATAAGAAAATAACTAGAGTATTTCATTTCAATTATGATTGATAATTCATGATCTAGTCTATCTTTGTAGAATAGATAATTTTTGTCATTATCTAATTCATTATCTTTTATTCCAAAAATTTTATTAAATTTAATTTTTAAACCATTTATTGAATCTTTTTTTAAAAGATCATCAGCATTTCCACCTTTTTCAGAACTTATATTTGGTAAAATAGGGTTTGAAAATTGAGGTCTAAAATTACATCTTAAAGGAAAATTATAATTATTTTCCAAGGCTTCTGGTAAATCTGCAAACAATTCTGATATTTCAGAATTACTTTTAAAATAATGTTGATTGCTAAAACGCTTTCTATTTTTTTCATTAATGTAGGTTTTGTTTCCAATGCAAATTAATGCATCGTGAGCTTCGTACATATCTTGATTGATATAATACACCTCGTTTGTAGCAATAATAGGGATTTTTAATTCCAATGATTTTTTTAAATTAAATTTTTCAAATCCTAATTCATTTTGATCATTATGACGTTGTATCTCAATATAAAATCTGTCACCAAATGTTGAATTAAGCTTCTTATATAAATCATGAATTTCACTAAATTTGCCTTTATTAAACAATTCACCAAATAAACCAAATATTGTACCTGAGAAAATTGCAACACCTTCATTATTTTCCAATAAATTATTAAAATCTACATGTGGATCAGAGAGCTCATCGTTTTCAAGAAATGATAGAGACGAAAGTTTGATTATTCTTTTATAGCCTTCCTCATTTAAAGAAAATAAAGGAAGTAAGCCAACAGTATCACCAAATTTAAAATTGATTTGAGTTCCTATAATTGGTTGAGTTCCAACTTTAGAAATTTTTTCAGCAAACTCCAGTGCACCACAAAGATTTGAAGTGTCACAAAGAGCCAAAGATTTAATTTTATTTGATTTAGAAAAATCTTGTAATTCATCAATTTTAACAGCACCTTCGCATATAGAATATTGTGTGTGAATCTTAAGATGATTAAAGTTTTGAATTGAAGACTCAGCCATGTAAAGGTTTTATATTACCATCACTCATCTCCAATAGTAAATCTGATTTATTTGCAAAAAATCTATTGTGAGTTGCAAATATAATCAGTCTATTTGGATTTTTTTGAACTTCTAAAAGTTGAAAAATTTCTTTTGCTGTATTTAAATCTAGACTGCCAGTTGGTTCGTCTGCAAGAATAATTTCTGGATCATTAATAATGGCTCTTGCAATGGCAACTCTTTGTGACTCACCTCCAGATAATTGTGAAGGAAAATGATTTAATCTATTTGATAAACCAATTTTTTTTAATAAATTTTCTGCTTTTGATATTGCTAAGTCTTTATTATTATTTAACGATAGATTTGCCAAATAAACATTTTCTAAAGCTGTAAAATCAGGAAGCAAATTATTTTGTTGATAAACAATACCAATATTTTTGGCTCTAAAGATATCATTCTTATTTTTGTTATTAAAATTAATCTGATTGTTACTAAATTTAATAGACCCAAGTGAAGGTCTATCAATCAAAGAGATTAGATTAAGTAACGTAGATTTACCAGATCCAGAGGGACCCATTAAAGCATAAACTGTTCCTTTATGAAAATCATATGATAAATTTTTTAATACTTTAACTTTTTTATCAATATTAAAGTTTTTAGAAATATTTTTTAATTGAAGATAACTATTCATATTTCAGCGCTTTAATTGGATCTAGTTTAGCAGCTTTAAATGCTGGAAATATTGAAACAATTATTGTTATCAATATTGAACAAATTGATATCAATAATATTGATGTAGGGTTAATTTCTGAGGGCATTTTACTTAAGAAATAAATTTCCTCAGGAAATAAACTAATATTAAAAGTTGAACTTAGAAATTGTCTTAAATTCTCAATGTATAATGAAAAAGTTACTCCTAAAAAAATCCCAAATAAAGTAGCTGAAGTACCAATTAGTAGTCCAATTAGAAAAAAGATTTTAATGATTGATTTGTTCAAAACACCAATTGATTTTAAAATAGCAATATCACGTGTCTTATTTTTAACTAAAATTGTCAAACCAGAGATTATGTTAAACGCTGCAACAATAATTATTAGTGATAATATAATAAACATTACATTGCGCTCTACTTTTAAAGCTGAAAATAACGACTTATTCATATCAGCCCAAGTGTAAATAAATTCTTGATCAAAAATTTCTTGCACAATTTGTTTTTGAGTTTCAATATTATTTGGATTTTTTAAATAGATTTCTAAGTTTCTTTCTTTTTTTTCAAAGCCAAAAAAATCATCAAGAGTGTCTAGGTTAATTAAAGCTATATTATTATCAAAATCAGCTAATCCACTGTTAAAAATTGAAGTGACTTTAAAAGTTTTCTGTTTTGGCATACTACCTATAATAGTCTCAAGTCCAGATGGAGACATCAGTGTAATCTTATCCCCTATTTTAAGATCTAAACTAAAACTTAGCTCATTACCTATCGATATAGAATTTTCATCTAAATGAGATCTTATTCCTTTGAATTTTTGATTTTTTATAATTGTTAATTTTGAAAAATCATTACTTTTGTATCCTCTTAAAACAATTCCTTTTGATGTATTATTTTTTAAGATTATTGCTTCGCCTGAGTTGCTAAAAATAATATCATTACTAATAAGTTTGAGATTATTGTTCTTAAGCTTGTTTTGATTAATACCGTTTTCGTCATAAGACTTAACAGTTATATGGGAGTTAAATCCAATAATCTTATTGATCAGTTCTGTTCTAAAACCATTCATTACTGACATAACTATAATTAAAACAGCAACACCTAAACTAATACCTATAAATGAAAAAATTGAAATAATATTTAGAAAGCCATCTTTTTTTCTGGCCTTTAAAAATCTAAGAGTAATTTCTTTTTCTAACGTAGAAATCAATTGGAAGCTTTTTGTTCTGTTATAATCTCAATTATTTTCTCTAATGATAAATTTTGAGTTTCACCACCAGGTTCTTTAAATTCTAAAAGATCACCATCTGATTTTTTTCCAATAATTATTTGGTATGGAGCACCAATTAAGTTCATCTTTTTAATTTTTGACGAATAGTTCTCATCTGTATCATCTATAATTGCATCAATATTATTTTTAATTAATTCAGAATTGATTGTATTTGCTTTTTCGAGAGCTGTGTTATCGTTTTTATTTATCATTGGAATAAGTGCTATGTCATAAGGAGCAACAGACAATGGCCATTTCATGATTTCATTTTCATCATCATATTTAGCCTCAATAATAGCCCCAACTAATCTAGAAACTCCAATTCCATATGAGCCCATTTTAACAAAATCTTTTTTTCCACCAGGCAGATCTACAGCAGTGTCCATTGCTTTTGAGTATTTATCGCCAAAATAAAATATATGACCCACTTCTATACCTTTGGTTATTAATCTATTTTCTTCACTAACCATCTTTTCAAATTCATCTTTATTAAATTTTTCATCTGTTACAGAATAAAATTGCTCATATTTTGTTCTCATTTGTTCAAGAGATGATTTTTCTAGTTCGATATCATCATTTGTTAAATCAAAAATTCTTTTATCAGTAAAAATTTTACTTTCGCCTGTATCAGCTAAAATTATAAATTCGTGCGATAGATTTCCACCTATTGGTCCAGTATCAGCAGCCATCGGTATAGCTGTTAACGATAATCTTTTAAATGTTCTTAAATAAGATAAAAAAAATTTATTATATGAAAAAAAGGCATCTTCATCTGTTACATCAAATGAATATGCGTCTTTCATATAAAATTCTCTTCCTCTCATAATTCCAAATCGAGGTCTAATCTCATCTCTAAATTTCCATTGTATATGATAAAGTAATTGCGGTAATGATTTATAAGATTTTAAAGATGATCTAAATATTTCAGTTACTTGCTCTTCATTAGTTGGTCCATAAAGCATTTCTCTATTTTGACGATCTTTAATCCTAAGCATTTCCTCACCATAATCATCATATCTACCACTTTCTTTCCAAATTTCACTTGATTGAATTGTTGGCATTAAAATTTCTTGAGCGCCAATTTTATCTTGTTCCTCTCTTACAATTTTTTCAATCTTTTTCATTACTTTAAAGCCAAGTGGCAACCACGAGTAAATACCAGCAGAAGCTTGTTTAATCATTCCAACTCTCAACATCAATTGATGAGATTTTATTTTGGCCTCCGAAGGATTATTTTTTAAAATTGGGATAAATGATTTTGATAAAAGCATATTAATTAATAATATTTCTTAAGTTTAAGTATTCATATTTCATCAATAAATAAATTATTACGAAAATAATGCTTGTTATACCAGTACAATAAATAAACTTTTTTAACATTTTTGGATTTTCTGGTGATCCTGGATCTTCACCTTCAATTTTAACTGTTTTTGTTCTATTCACATCTATTGGTAAAATTGCAAAAAACACAATCCACCATATAATTATATAAATGATGGCTAAACCAGTAATGCTCATTAAATTCGAACTAAATTAATATTTGTGAATGGTTTTTTTCCAGTTTTTTCTTTTGAAAATTTTCTACATGCTATTTTAAGTGCATCGATTAGATTATGTTCTTGTTGTCGACTACCTACTTTAAATGATCTTGTAGTCTTTTCTATTTCATACTCTAGTCCATAATCAAATTCATCTTTATCGTATACTGGTAAACCTCTGTAAGAAAGAACTGGGTTATTATGAATATTTCCTTTAGGAGTAATCATAATTGTTACTTCCATATAACCATTTGCGCTTAAGTTTTTTCTATCTTTAATCGATTGAGAGTCACCATCTACACTTATACTACCATCAAGATATAATCTTCCACTTGGTGCCTTATCATAAACTTCTGGTTTATCTCCAGGATATAATTTAACAATATCACCATTTTCAACTTGAACAGGATGAGGAACTTGCATTTCTTTTGCAAAGTTGATGTGTTCAATCATATGTCTATGTTCACCATGCACTGGTATTACACATTTAGGTTTTACCCAATTATACATATCTTTAAGATCTTCTCTGTTTGGATGGCCTGAAACATGAATAAATTCAGTTTCTTCAGAGATTACCTCTATGCCATCTTTAACTAATTGATTGTGAAGTTTGTATAATTTTTTTTCATTACCAGGAATAATCTTTGAAGAAAATATAACTGCATCACCTTCTTCTATAAATACATCTGGATGAACATAGCTTGAAATTCTCATCATGGCACCCATTGGCTCACCTTGACTACCAGTACATAAATAAACAATTTTTTCTCTTGAAAAATTCTTGGCCTCTCTTGCGTCTACTGGTTCAATAGTATTTTTTAAATAGCCACATTGTCTAGCTGCTTTATAAATGCGGTGCATTGATCTACCAACCAAGGAAATTTGTCTTCCTATTTTTTCTGCACAATAAAAAGCTGTTTCCATTCTTGCAACATTTGAAGCAAATGAAGTTATGATAATTCTTTTTTTTAAACGAGACATTACATTTAACATATTTTTTCTAACATCTAGTTCAGAACCAGATCTTCCTGCGCTAAAAACATTAGTTGAGTCACAAATCATTGCAAGAACACCTTCTTCGCCTATTTGTTTTAATCTTTCTTGATTAATTTTATCACCAACTAATGGATTAGGATCTACTTTCCAATCACCTGTATGAAGGATGGATCCAGCTGGAGTTTTTATTTTTAAACCATTCGGTTCTAAAATTGAGTGTGTAAGCGTTATGTATTCGATCTCAAAAGGATCTAAAGATACTTTTCCATTTAGTTCAACTATTTTTAAATCTTTAGTTATGTCTATTTGTTTTTCCTTAAATTTTTCTTTAATTAAAATAGCTGTAAATGGAGTTGCATAAATTTTACACTTTAATTGAGGCCACAAATGAGCAATTGCTCCTATATGATCCTCATGCGCGTGAGTTAAAACTATGCCGAGTAAATTATCTTTTCTTTCTACAATAAAACCAGGATCAGGATAAATTAAATCAACTCCAGGAATGGTATCATCAGCAAATGTAACTCCGATATCAACCATAATCCATTTATGGTCACTTGGTTGGCCATAACCAAACAAGTTCATGTTCATTCCTATTTCACCTGATCCACCTAGTGGACAAAATAATAATTCATCTTTCATTTTATTTGATTAATTTAGTAATTTTCACAAGTCCTTTAATTGTAATATCCTTATCGTGATTAAGCTTTGTTTTTATTGATTTTTTAAATAATTCAGAAAATCCCCCAGTAATAATTACTTTAAAAGATTTTCTTGTCTCTTTCTTAATTAAATTAATGATATTGTCAATTAAACCAGCATAACCCCAGAAAAAACCCGATCTTACAGCTGAGATAGTATCTTTACCTATGACATTTTTTATTAATTTTAGATTAATTTTAGGGATTAAAGTAGCTTTATCAGACAAAGTATTTAAAGAAAGTTTTATACCAGGAGCAATTATTCCACCTGCGTATGTATTTTTTATAAGTACGTCAAATGTTGTAGCAGTACCAAAATCAAGAATTATAAAATTATCTTTATTATTCATTAAACTTATTGCATTAGTAATTCTGTCTGAACCAACTTGTTTATAATTAACTTTAATTTTAATTAAAGATTTTAGCTCTAAATTTTTAACTTCGTTGCATTTTATTTTAGTTTTTTTAGATAAATAT
>CABXUR010000026.1 GCA_902515485.1 uncultured Pelagibacteraceae bacterium
TAGTGATGATAAACTAACATCAATTTTAAATGAAGGATCTAGATTAATGCAGGATAAAGATTTATTTAGGGCTATTTTAGTTTTCACAGAAGTAATCGAAATGGATCCAACTTGGGCTGAAGCTTGGAATAAGAGAGCTACTGTGTACTATATGATTGGTGAATTTGAAAAATCACAAAGTGATATTAATAAAGTTCTTAATTTAGAAGAAAGACACTTTGGTGCTTTAGCTGGCCAAGGCTTAGTAAATATTCAACTAAAAAATTATGAAAAAGCAATTCTTAGTTATCAAATGGTAGAAAAAATCTATCCTACTATGAGATCTCCAAAAATTATGATTAAACAAATACAAGATTTAATAAAAAAAGACTCAATTTGAATGTGTGGACGGTATGTTGTTAAAAATTCTGTAACCAAAACAAGTAAATTAGTCAAATCAGCTATTCAAGTTGAAGATACTGAAAATTATAACGCACATCCCTATCAAAAACTTCCAGTTATTAAAAAATATAAAAATGGGAATACACTAGAGTCACTTAGATGGGGCTTAATTCCAGGCTGGGCTAAAGACAAAGATTTCAAAGCATTAATTAATGCCAGATTAGAGACTATCGATGAGAAAGTTTCATTTAAAAAACTAATTAAAAATAATAGATGTGTTGCTATAGCAGATGGTTTTTATGAATGGAAAAGAGAGGAAAAAGAAAAAACTCCACATTATTTTTCAAGAAAAGATGGAAATTCAATATTCTTTGCTGGTATTTTTGAAGACGATCAATTTTGTTTAATTACTGAAGAAGCCAAAGAAAATATAAGTGTAATTCATCACCGACAACCAGTTATAATCAATCAAACAGATGTTAATCGATATCTAAATTTAGAGTTACAGGGTTCGACCTTCTTAAATGAATGCAATAAACCAGATCTGGTATTTCATGAAGTGTCAAAGGATGTAAATAAACCTACAAATAATAGTGCATCTCTAGTTCAAAAAGTGAATAATGAACAATAAAATTGAATTAAAAGGTAAATGTTTGTGTGGTGCAGTTAGATACAAACTTTCTGAAAAACCATTATTTACTCAGGCTTGTCATTGTAAAGATTGTAAAATTTTAACAGGCTCATCTTATGTTATCAATTCAAGTGTTTTAGAAAATACATTAATTACTGAAGGTGAAATTTCATCAACTATTAAACTTCAAGCTGGTAGTGGTAAGTCTGTTAGAATATTTTTCTGTAACAAATGTGGGTCTTATATTTATACAGATTATGAGTCTGCGATCGGTAGATTAAATGTTAGAACTAAAACTTTAGAAAAATCTGAAGAATTTCCTCCCCAAGCTCACATATTTACTAAAGATAAAGATGAATGGGTAAATCTATCAAATATTAATAATTGTTTTGAAAAAATGTATGACCCAAAAGAAACTTGGCCAAAAGAGAGTATTATTAGAATTAAAGAATATCTAAATACAAAAAAATGAAAAATATCTATCATTCAGATATTTATAAATTCGAAACACCTACCAATAGTTACTGGGAAGATATCTCACAAGAAAACTTAAACATAGAAAAACTAACTAAAGATACCAACTCAGAAATAGTTGTTATTGGTGGTGGTTATACAGGTTTATTATGTGCGATTAATTTGATTGAAAATCATAACTTAGATGTGATTTTAGTTGAAGCTGGAAAAATAGGTTGGGGTGCATCATCTCGTAATGCTGGATTTAACTGTTTACCTCCAAGCAAATTATCATATAAAAAAATGCAATCTAAGTTTGGAAAAGAAGAGACCAAGAAATTTTTTCAAAATGCAGTAGAGGGCTCAAATCATACTAAAGATATTATTAAAGAATATAATATTGATTGTGATGTAACAGGAGATAATAATTATGTTGTTGCTCACCACAAAAGTAAATTTGAGCAAATTAAAGAACAAGCTGAAGTTTATAAATCTGAGTTTGGTATCGAAACTGAAATTTATTCAAAAGAAGCATTCAACGAAATTGGACATGGAGGAACCGAACAATATGGGGCTTTTTCTTACCAACCTGGTTTTGCAATAAATCCACTTAAATTTTTAAATGGGATTGCAAGATATGCTTTAACTAAAAAATTAAATATATTTGCTAATACTAAAGTTGATGAAATTAATAAAGAAAATGGATCTTATATTTTAAAAACTAAAGAAGCGATTATTCGAACTAAAAAAATAGTAGTAGCAACCAATGGATTTTATCAAGAAGGATTAATTCCTCAATTGGATGGAAGGGTATTACCTGTTATTTCAAATGTAATTGTGACTAGAAAGCTTGATAATGATGAACTTAATGCTCACAACTTTAAAACATCATCACCTATCGCTAATACTAAAAACCTCTTATATTATTATCGAAAGCTACCTGATAATCGGATTTTGTTTGGAACTAGGGGGGACTTGACTGGAAGTGACCAGTCAAATTTAGCTATGTCTAAAAAAATGGAGAAGTTTTTAAAAGATATCTTTCCAAATTGGTCAAAAGTTTCAATTGATTATAATTGGCGTGGGTTAATTGCTTTATCTCGAAAATTAACTCCATCTATTGGGAAAATTGATAATGAAGAGATTTATTATGGATTTGGATACAATGGTGTGGGTGTTAGTGCAGCTCCTTGGACTGGTAAACAGTTATCTAAGCTAGTTTTCTCATCGAATAGTAAAGATCTTAATATTTCAAAGATTTATAGAGGTTTACCAAAAAAATTTATATTTCCTCAATTAAGGACATTTTATTTTAGATTGGCTGTGTGGTTTTATACAATTAAGGATAAACTAAACATTTGATATAAGATTTTATAAGTTACTACATGTTTGTTAAATTTTAATAAAGATAATAAGGAGATTTAAATGTTAAAAGTTTACTTAGCTGGTGAAATTCATACTAACTGGCGTGAAGAAATTATTGATCTTTGTGCTAAGGAAAAATTAGATATTAAATTTACTTCTCCTGTAACTGATCATGAGGCCTCTGATAATTGTGGAGTAGAGATTTTAGGAGAAGAAGAAAAAAATATGTGGAAAGATCGTAAAGGAGCAAATATTAATTCAATTCGAACTAAAAAGTCAATTCAAGACAGTGAGGTTGTAATTGTTAAATTTGGTGAAAAATACAAACAGTGGAATGCTGCCTTTGATGCAGGTTATGCTTCAGCTTTAAGTAAATCTCATTGAAAAAGCTCTTCTAGGTTTTAAAGTTTTATTACCGCTCGATCCATGAACAATTTTAAAATTAAATAGTACAGCATCTCCTAATTTTAATTCTGGTATAAATATATCATCTTTAAACTCCTTTGGATTTGGTAATTCCATAAATTTGCTATCTTCCTTGTACCAAGATTGATTATTTGACCATTTTATAGGTCTAATTAATTTTTTCCATTTGTGTGATCCTAAAATTAATTTCAGATTATTTTCTTTATCTACGTTATCTAAAGGTATCCAAAAGCTCCCTGTATTATTTCCTTCAACACAATAATATGGCATATCTTGATGCCATGGTGTTTCTTTTGTTGTGCCTGGTTCTTTTATAAAAATATGATCGTGAAATATTTGTGACGTAGTAGATGATGTAGCTTCAGTAAAAATTTGTGCAGCAAGTGAATTAAATATACAATCTTTAAATTCCTCTATCCTTTCCCAATTACAATAATCCTCAAAGAATCTTCCTCTATTATCAGTAACATTTTCTCTACCATGTTTACTTGGATTTTCTAAAACCTTTTTAAAACCTTCTCTTAATGGTTTTATCCAATTTTTAAAAACATCTTTAACAACAATAACTCCATATTTTTGGTAATCATCAACTTTTTTTTTTGAAAGGTACATATTAAATCTTTATTGAAAACTATATTTTTTTTCTAAGTATTTAATTAAATTGTGAATTAAAAAAGTCATAAATAAATAAATCCCACCAGCAACAATAAAAACTTCAATTGGTTTGAATGTGGTTGAAATTATATATTTAGCTACACCTGTTAAATCCATTAAAGTCACAGTGCTGGCCAGAGATGTTCCTTTCATCATTAGAATTATCTCATTACCATAAGCAGGTAAAGATTGTCTGATTGCTATTGGTATCTGAATTTTATAAAAAACGATTTTATTTGAAATTCCTAAACTTTTACCAGCTTCTATTATACCTGGTTTAATTGTTTGAAATGCTGATCTTAATATTTCAGATGTATAGGCACCAGTATTTAAAGTAAAAGCTATGATTGCGCACCAATATGGCTCTTTTAATATTACCCACAAAAACGTAGATCTTAGATATTCTATTTGTCCTAAACCAAAATAAATAATAAAAATTTGTACCAACAAAGGTGTGCCTCTAAACACATAAGAATATCCATAAGCAAATTTATTAATAAAGATATTTTTGTTCATTCTTAAAATAGCAAAAAATAATCCAAAAAACATACCTATGATTAAAGATACAGATAAAAGTTTTAATGTAATTACAGTAGCGCTTAGTAATTTTGGAAAACTAGTAATCATTAAGTCAAAATCCATTAATAACCCCTGCTATATTTTACTTCTAATCTATTAATTAACTTCATACTCAAATATGTAAGCAACAAATATAAAACTGCTGCGAATGAATAAAAGAAAAGAGGATCTCTAGTCGAACCTGCTGCTATATAAGATTGTCTCATAATCTCAACTAAGCCCGTTACTGAAATAAGAGATGTATCTTTCAAAGTAATTTGCCAGACATTACTTAAATTTGGAATTGCTAGTCTAAGCATTTGAGGTAAGATTATTTTATAAAACTGAGCAAATTTACTTACACCAAGAACTTTTGCAGCTTCAAACTGACCTTTATCAATTGATTGAATTGCTCCACGAAACACTTCCGTTGAATAAGCACCAGAAATGATACCAATAGCTAATGAACCAGTAATAAATGCATTAATTTCAATATACTCATAATATCCAAAAATAGAGGCCACATACATAATTGCACCACTGCCTCCAAAAAAGAAAAGGTAAATTACTAACAGTTCAGGAACACCACGAATAACTGTTGTATAAAAATTTCCAATTAAATTTAATAATTTATATTTAGATAATTTTAAAGGTGTAAATATTAATGCAAAAACAAACCCAACTAACATTGCTGTAACTGATACAGCAATAGTCATTAAGGTTGCATAAAATAACTCATCACCCCAGCCAGTTTTACCAAATGCGAGAAGTTCCATATAAATTGGCGACTATATATTATAGCCGCCAAATCTGAAATTAATTACATAGAAGCATCGAAACCAAAGTGTTTGATAGCAAGTTTGCTAATAATTCCTTTTTTTCTAGCTTTATCAATTGCTTTGTTGAAATCTTTTAGAATTTTAGCGTCTCTTTTACCAATCGCATCATCTCCACCTTGTCTAATTCCAACTCCAACACCATTACCAAATGCACCACCTGAAAAAGTTGGTCCAACTAGTACAACTGGCTTACCTGATTTGTCAGCATAGTCTGTAAATGCAACTGCTGCAGCTAAAGCAACATCACATCTTCCAGATGTTAAGTCTAAGTTTACTTCATCTTGAGTTTTGTAAGTTCTAACATTTACTTTACCAACATCGCCAGACTCTAAAAAATTTTGGTGAATTGTTCCTGTTTGAGTACAAACAGTTTTTCCAGCAAGTGCCCCTGTTAAAGTTTTAAGAGCTTTGTTGACTGAAGAACCACCTAAAGTTAGGTTCACACCTTCTGGAGTATCCATTCCTTCTAAGCTAGAACCTTTCATAACTGCAAGTGATGCAACTTCATCTGCATAACCCTGAGAAAAAGTAATTGTTTTTTGTCTTTCTGCAGTAATTGACATCCCTGCCATAATCGCATCAAACTTTCTCATTAATAAAGCTGGAATCATTCCGTCCCAATCTTGCTCGACTATTGTACATTCATGTTTCATGATTTTACAAAGTTCTTGAGCTAGTTCCACTTCAAAACCAATAAGATTTCCAGATGCATCTTTAGAGTTCCATGGTGGATAAGCGCCCTCAGTTCCAATTTTTATTTTGTCAGCGTAAACGTTTCCGATGACTAATAAAGAAGCAAGAACTGTTAAAATAGTTTTTTTGAATATATTCATTATTTTCTCCTTTAATTTTAAACAATTATTTCACAGATTTATTAATTTAAAAAGAAAAATTAATGATTAATTGATGAAGAAAAGTTCCAAGAACAATCAAAACTAGGGATATAAACCCTGGATAATTTTGTGTTTCCGAAATGGTGATTAAATACATTTAACCAATTATCAACTTGTCTTGGTTTTTTATCCTGACTTCCTACTTGTGCTGTAATCACACCTTTCGGTTTTAAAATTCTAATCATTAAGTCCATATTTTTTGCCGCAAGATCAATACAGAATTGATCATCATTGAGATCAACAAATATATGATCATAAGTATCATCTTTTATTGATTTAATGCTCTCAAACGCATCACCCCACACACATTTAACAGAATTTTTTTCAGTTACTTTTTTTCCTATATCTCCAAGATGTTTATTGCAAACATCAACAACTTCAGGATCTAATTCATACCAATCTATAAAACTAAAATCTTTTGATATACATTCTCTTGCAACACCTCCATCTCCACCACCAATAATAGCGGCTCTCTCACTTTGTTTATTTAATTCTAATCCAGCACCTACAAAAGTTGAACTATATAAATGTTCATCAGTAGCAGCTACTTGAATTTCTCCATCAATAAATAAAGATTTTCCGAATTGTTCTAGATCTAAAATTTCAATATGTTGGCCAACTTTTGATTTAAAATCCTCAAGAACATCGATAACAACGTAAGATTTTTGCAATCCTGGTGAACTATAGATGTCATGGTAAAGAGATTTGGTATCTCTATTAAATTCTTTTTTTACGATTCTTTCATGCTCAAATTCTTTTTTGATAATTTCAATTGCAATTGATGGATTGACTTTACCACAAGTAAAGAAATCAAAACTAATAATTCCTTTTTCTGGGAAAGTGTGAAAGCTGATATGGCTTTCTGCTAGCAATGCAAGAATGGTAAAACCTTGGGGTTCAAATTTATATTTTGAAATGTTTAAAATTGTTACTTTTGCAGCTTTTGCAATATCATGAATTACTTTTTCAAATACGGATGGATCATACTCTTTAGTAGTTCCAATTATATCTAGAGTAATATGTTCACCAACTTTTCTCATAATATGCTTGATGAAACCTTACTAATCAGATTTTTTTACTTCTTTCAAACAAAAAACTATTATAATACTTAGTTGAGGTTGTAACTGTGAAAAACAATTGGTCAAATTTAGAAGCAAAAAAATACATTAAAAAGTATACAAAACTTGGTCATTTAAAAGACATGGCTTTAAGAGTTTATACAACCAGATTATTAGGTAGAAATAGTGAGCTTGTTCTTCATGGAGGTGGAAATACTTCTGTAAAAACATCAATTAAAGATATTGATGGCAAAAATTACGAGGTACTCTGTGTTAAAGGAAGTGGTTGGGACATGGCTGAAATAGAGCCAGCCGGTTTACCTGCGGTAAAATTAAATCCACTTTTAGCTCTTAAAAATAAAAAATATTTAAGTGATGAAGATATGGTTGCATATCAAAAAAGAAACTTAATCGATATTAAGTCACCTAATCCATCTGTAGAAACTTTTTTACATGCCTTTTTACCTTTCAAATTTGTTGATCACACCCATTCTGATGCAATTATGGATGTAACAAATAGGCCAAATGGTAAAAATCTTTGTAAAAAAATTTTTGGACCCAAGGTTAGTATAGTACCTTACGTAATGCCTGGATTTGGTTTGGCTCAAAAAATTAATGAAGTATATAAGAAAA
>CABXUR010000027.1 GCA_902515485.1 uncultured Pelagibacteraceae bacterium
GTAGTGCCGTCATCCATCACAATTCCATCCTCTCTTAACATCACACCATATCTTGCTTTACCTACTGGTAACTTTAGCCATGCATTAGTATAAACTCTATTCAACAACTCTGCTGCATCTGGTCCCTTAATATCTATTTTACCTAAGGTAGTAACATCACAAACACCTACATTTGTTCTTACATTCTTAGCTTCTCTCTTGGATCCTTCAAATAAAGTTTCATTTGCTTGTTTATAATATCTAGGTCTTAACCACACACCTGCATCAACAAAAACAGCATTATTTTTTTCATGCCAATTGTGCATTGGTGACTTTCTAGTTGGTTTAGAGTGTTTGCCAATCTCTCTTCCGACTATAGCACCTATAGAAACTGGAGTATATGGAGGTCTAAAAGTTGTATGTCCAACTGCTGGAACAACTTTATTCTCTATTTTAGAAACTAATTGTAAACCATTAAGATTACTTGTTTTGCCTTGGTCGGTAGCCATACCAAGAGTAGTATATCTTTTTACATGTTCAATTGATCGATATCCTTCTTTAATTGCTATTTCTATATCTGAAACCGCAACGTCATTTTGGAAATCTAAAAACCTTTTATAACTTTTTCCCTTTGGTAATGGTACACACCAAAATTTATCATGAACAGATGATTTTTTCTCAACAACATTTGGAAAAGATACTTTATTGTCATTATTAGTAATTTTTTTTGATAATTTATTACCTGCTTCAAATGAACTTTTTAATGTTTCGTCTAAAGTATAAACTCCATTAGCTGCACCTAAAGTTTTTTCATTTTGTTTCGATATTCCTGGAACAAATGCATCAATTTCTTCTTTAAATTGGGTTTTATTTCCAGATTGTGAGGCTAAATGAATTGTTGGTGTCCAAAAACCAGATACACAAATACAATCACATTTAATATTTTCTATTGCACCAAGCTGCTCTTTGTCATCTGAAATCTTAGCGATATCTGCAGATTTAACTTTTTTGTATCCCTGAGCCGCTACTACTACATAAGAAAATTTAATATCTATTCCTAAATTTTTTGTTTCATCAATAATTTCTGACTGAGGATCTTTTCTTGTGTCTAAAATTATTGGATCAACTCCATTTTTCTTAAATTCAATTGCAGTTTCATAACCACTGTCATTATTAGTAAAAATTAATGGTTTTTTTCCAACAAGTACTCCATAAACTTTAAGATATTCTTTTGCAGCTGAAGAAAGCATTACACCTGGAGTATCATTGTTTCCAAATACCAATGGTCTTTCTATTGAACCAGATGAGATAAGAACTTCTTTCGCTCTTATGTACCAAAGCCTTTGTTTAGGATGAAATTTTTTTGTTGATGGTAAATGATCACTAACTCTCTCAGACATCACAAGCATATTATGATCATAGTAACCAAATACTTGTGATCTATTTTTAACAGTTACATTTGGCATTTCTTTTAATTCAGAAATAATTCCATCGCCCCATTCTTTACCTGTTTTATTTCCAATATTTACATCGCTAGTTAGTAAAGTTCCTCCAAATCTAGATTTATCTTCTGCTAGAATTACTCTTGCTCCATTTTTAGCAGCAGCATATGCACTAGCTAATCCAGCTGGTCCTGATCCTGCTATTAATAGATCACAATATTCATATTTATGTTCGTATCTTTCCTTATCGTGTTTTGTTGAAGCTACTCCTAACCCTGCAGCTTTTCTGATAAATGGTTCATAAACTTTATACCAAAAGCTTTTAGGCCACATAAATGTTTTGTAATAAAAACCTGCTGGAAGAAATATTTTTAAAAAATTATTTATTGCTCCAATGTCAAAACTAACACTTGGCCAACAATTTACACTTTTAGCTTCAAGACCTTCAAAAAGTTCTTGTTCTGTAGCCTTAACATTTGGTTCAGTTTCGCCATTTCTATATAATTGGACAATCGCATAGGGTTCATCAACTCCTGCACCAAAAAATCCTCTTGGTCTATGATATTTAAAACTTCTACCAACTAAGTGAACTCCATTAGCTATTAATGCTGAAGCTAAAGTATCTCCTTCATATCCATAATAAGTAACTCCATTAAATTTAAATGAAAGTTTTTTATCTCTGTTAATTAACCCAACATCATTTAATCTAAAACTTTGAGACATTACGAAATTTCCTCATTTGCTTTTAATGTTTTAAAAATCTCATGGGTAGCAGTGTCTCTTTCAACTTTTATCCATTGTCTACATCCTGATATATGTTGCCATAATTCCCAATGTTTTCCTCTCAAGCTTTTTCTATTGTAAACAAAGTTATCCCAGTCTTGATCTGATATTTCTTTATTTAGCTCTGGTCTTTTTACGGTTGCATCACCTCCATAAGAAAATTCATTTTGTGATCTCATTCCGCAATGTGGGCACATAATATAGAGCATTTATGAAATCCAGGTTTTTGTGCCAAGACCTTTCTCATCTAGCAAGTGTCCTGTATTAAACCGATTAAGACTATAACCTGAATTCAATTCATGAACTCTATCTTGCGCGATGGTATGTGCAAATGTCCAACCTGATGCTGGAGTAGCTTTGAAACCGCCGTAGCACCAACCACAATTTAAATATAGTCCTTCAATATGGGTTTTATCAATAATTGGTGAACCATCCATCGACATGTCCATAATTCCTCCCCAAGTTCTAAGCATTTTTAATTTACTTAAAAAAGGCATCATCGCAATTCCTTCAGTAAGTACATGTTGTAGCGTTGGCAAATTTCCTCTTTGTGCGTAACTATTGTAACCATCTAAGTCACCACCCATTACCATTTCACCTTTATCTGATTGGCTTACGTAAAAATGTCCTGCACCAAATGTGACAACGCCATCTAAAACTGGTTTTACTGGTTCTGAAACACATGCCTGTAAAAGATGAGTTTCAATTGGTAATTTCATATTTAATTTTTCAGCTAAAATATTAGTACTACCTGCAACACATAATCCAATTTTTTTTGCTTTGATATCACCTCGAGATGTTCTAACTCCATTAATTTTTCCACCTGATACATCAAAACTAGTAACTTCACAATTTTGAATAATATCAACACCCATTGAGTCTGCTTGTCTGGCATATCCCCATGCAACTGCATCATGTCTTGCTGTTCCTGCGCTCGGTTGCATTAAGCCACCAAAGATTGGGAAACGAACATTTTCTGAAAAGTCTGCCATTGGAATAATTTCTCTTACTTGTTCTCTATTTAAAAGAACTGCATCAATACCATTTAATCTCATAGAGTTACCTCTTCTTGCATAAACATTCATTTGTGCATCTGAATGTGCAAGATTAATAATTCCTCTTGGGGAAAACATCACATTATAATTTAAATCTTGGCTCATCTTTCGCCATAGATCCATTCCAAATTCACTGAAGAGTGCATTATCATCATGCATATAATTTGATCTTATGATGGTAGTATTCCTTCCTACATTTCCTCCACCTATCCAACCTTTTTCTATAATCGCAACATTTGTAATATTATGTTCTTTTGCCAAGTAATATGCGGTTGCTAGGCCATGACCACCACCTCCAATTATCACAACGTCATACTCTTTTTTAGGAGTTGGATCTTTCCAGGCTAAATCCCAGTTTTGATGACCAGAAAAAGCATTCTTTATGAGATTAAATATAGAATATTTTTGCATATGATATTTTTATATAAATAAATATAAATAGTTCTTATTTTTTTTATATATATTTTTTAGAAGTTTCCAAATTTCATAAAAGAAGATATGAATTCTTCAAAATAAATTAAATTTTTATAGGAGTTTCAAATGAGTGACGATAGATCAGACATCCAGATAGCTAGAGAAGCTAAAATGCAACCTATAAATGACATCTTACATAAAATAAATGTTCCAGACGAAAGCTCAGCATTTAGCCCCATGGGCAGACACATTGCAAAAATTAATTTAGAATATTTAGATACCTTAAAAGACAAAAAAGATGGCAAACTTATTTTGGTAACAGCAATTACACCCACGCCTGCAGGAGAGGGTAAAACTACTACCTCAGTTGGTTTAAATGATGGTTTAAATAAAATTGGAAAAAAATCTATTGTCTGTTTAAGAGAACCTAGCCTTGGCCCATCATTTGGAATGAAAGGTGGTGCAGCTGGAGGAGGATACGCTCAAGTGGTACCAATGGAGCAAATCAATTTACATTTTACTGGGGATTTTCACGCAATAACTTCTGCTCATAATTTACTATCAGCTTTAATTGATAATCATATCTACTGGGGAAATAAATTAGATATAGATGTAAGAAGAGTTGTTTGGAAAAGAGTAATGGATATGAATGATCGTTCTTTAAGATCTATTAATATTAACTTAGGTGGTGTAGCAAACGGCTTCCCTAGAGAAGATGGTTTTGATATAACAGTAGCCTCAGAAATTATGGCAATCTTTTGCTTATCGAATGATTTAGAAGATTTAGAAAAAAGAATAGGAAACATAACCATCGCATACACTAGAGATAAAAAATCTGTTTATGCAAAAGATTTAAAAGCCCAAGGTCCTATGACTGTATTGTTAAAAGATGCTATCAGACCAAATGTAACTCAGACTTTAGAAAATAATCCAGCGATTATTCATGGTGGTCCTTTTGCTAATATTGCTCATGGATGTAACTCTGTAATAGCAACTAAAACAGGATTAAAACTTGCTGACTATGTGGTGACCGAAGCAGGTTTTGGAGCCGACTTAGGGGCTGAAAAATTTCTTGATATTAAATGTAGAAAATCAAATTTAAAACCAAGTTGTGTAGTTATCGTTGCAACTATTAGAGCATTAAAAATGCATGGTGGTGTTGCTAAAGATGATCTTAAAACAGAAAATGTTGATGCAGTTAAAAAGGGTTTAATAAACTTAGAGAGACATATAGAAAATACAAAAAAGTTTGGTATTCCTGTGGCAGTGGCTGTTAATCATTTCATTAAAGATACTGATAATGAAGTTAAAGCATTGATAGAATTTTGTGATAATTTGGGTGTTAAAGCTTACCTTTGTACTCATTGGGCTAATGGTGGTGATGGAACAAAAAAACTAGCTGCTCATGTTGTTGATTTATGTGAAAAAAATGATGGAAAATTTAAATTTTTATACGAGAGCAAAACACCATTGTTAAAAAAAATTGAAACGATCGCGAAAGAAATTTATAGAGCAGATGAAGTTATTGCTGATACAAAAATTAGAGATCAATTAAAAAACTTTGAAGATGCTGGTTATGGTGATTTTCCTGTCTGTATAGCAAAAACTCAATATAGTTTTTCAACTGATCCAAGCTTAAAAGGTGCTCCTATTGGGCATTCCTTATCAATAAGAGAAATTAGACTTTCCTCAGGGGCTGAATTTATTGTTGTTGTTTGCGGGGCCGTCATGACTATGCCAGGTTTACCAAGAGTTCCTGCTGCTCACTCGATTAAATTAAATAAGGATGGAGAGACAGAGGGCCTATTTTAGGGAGATTATACTATCAAATCTAACCAATTTTTTAACTCTCTCATTCTTGAGTCTTTTTTGGTAATTTCATTTTCATTTTCAATCATTTTAATATGAGTTTCCAAATCTTTTTCATCCAAAAATGATTTGTTTTCAAGAAGTCTTTTTCTTCTAAATCTAATTAAAGTAATCATTTTATCGTAAGTTATTTCAGGATGATATTGAATACCCCAAATTTTGCTAATTTCTGTATCAAAATTTAATGCCATTACATTATTTACTTTATTTGATGAAAGTAAAATTGCATTCTTGGGTAATGTCACTACTTCATCATAGTTAAAAGCTGGTGTATTAAAAATTTTATCTTTATCTTTATATATTGGATGATTTAAACCATCAGAATTAATTACTATTTCATGTGCTATTCCTCTATGGGATCCATTTTTGCCTTTATTAACCACTCCACCTGCAGCTGTCACAGCGACTTGCATTCCCCAA
>CABXUR010000028.1 GCA_902515485.1 uncultured Pelagibacteraceae bacterium
GATAACAGCACAATTGTTAGTGGAAGCGGTAAAAAATCTGAAATCGCAGCAAGATGTGATTCAATTAAAAAACAAGTTGAAGAAACTACATCTGATTACGATAGAGAAAAACTTCAAGAAAGACTTGCTAAATTAGCAGGTGGTGTTGCTGTTATCAAAGTTGGTGGAGCGACTGAAGTTGAAGTTAAGGAAAGAAAAGATAGAGTTGAAGATGCTTTAAATGCAACTAGAGCTGCTGTTGAAGAAGGTATTGTAACAGGTGGTGGTTGTGCACTTCTTTATGCTGCTCAAGATCTTGATAAAGTGAAAGCCAAAGGTGAAGATCAAAAAGCTGGTGTTGAACTTGTAAGAAGAGCATTAGAAGCTCCTATCAGACAGATTACTAAAAATGCTGGTGTTGATGGTTCAGTAGTAGTTGGTAAATTGCTAGAGCAAAAGAAAACTTCATATGGTTATGACGCTCAAAGTGAAGAGTTTTGCGATATGTTTGCAAAAGGTATCATTGATCCAGTTAAGGTCGTGAGAACTGCACTTCAAGACGCTGCTTCAATCTCTGGATTATTAGTAACTACAGAAGCAATGATTGCTGACAAACCAGAAGAAAAAGATGCTGGTGGCGGAATGCCTGCTGGTATGCCTGGTGGAATGGGTGGCATGGGTGGCATGGGTGGAATGGGAATGTAATTCCCCTACTCTCAAACAAAAATTTAAAAGGGCAGTTTTTACTGCCCTTTTTTTATATATTTAATCTTTTCAAAATATCTTAAAAAAAAATTGTGAATAAAAAGTTAATTATTTTTTTAGTATCATTGTTAACTTTTCCACTACCAACACTTGCACATGATATTATGGGCAAAGTTGGATTTTATGATGGTCTTTCTCATCCAGTTTTAGGATTAGATCATCTTCTGGCTATGATAAGTGTTGGTATAATATCTGCTCAGATCGGTGGTAGAGCTATTTGGACTGTACCCTCCATTTTTGTGATCTTAATGACAATTGGTGGCTTGTTTGGATTTTTATTAATTGTTCAAGAATTCTATTTTGTAGAAATTGGAATTGTTTTTTCAGTAATACTTCTAGGAATTGGAATTAGTATTGAAAATAAAATACCAACTAAATTAATAATGATATTTGTAGCAACTTTCGGTTTGTTTCATGGCATTGCTCATGGATTAGAGGTGCCAGCAGCAGCAAATCCTATTTTATTTATTTTTGGTTTCATCATTGGCACAACCACTTTACACTTATTAGGGGTCGTAATTGGACACGTATCAATAAAAAATAATATATCTTCAATTTTATTACGATTAACAGGAGTATCTTTCGCTGTTTATGGAGTGTATTTGCTAAATCAAATTTTTTAAAAATTACAAGATTATTTTTTAGAGAATGATAAAATAATTGGATGTCAAAAAGATATAATGGAAAGTCATTTAAAGACTCAAGTGTTAGTAAAAAACCAAAATTGAGTCTTAAAGAAAAAAGAAAAATAAAAAAAGAAAAAGCCAAAAAATCTTAAAATTATTTTCTTTTTTTATTGTGTTTTTTAAATGTAAAGTTTTTTGGTCTGCTGTTTCTGCTTTTAAACTTTTTCTTAGCTTTAAAATTAAATTTTTTTCTTTCTCCATCTGATGATAAATTTTCTGAGTTTTGTTTTTCAAGATACTTTGGGTTATTTGTAAAACCAGCTGGTTTTGTTAACTTTTTTTTAAAAAATTTTTTCTTACCCTTAAAACTATAATCTTTTTTTTCTGTCTCCCTTAATAATTTTTCAGATTTTCCTTTTCCAAAAGATTTTCTTTTATATCTAAAATTTGATGTTTTTTTAAAACTAAATTCACTATTATCATTTCTTCTTCTTCTTGATTTGTTGCGTTTTCCCTCACTTAAAGATTTTCTTTTTTCTTTAAAATTCAATTTTCTTTCTTCTCTTAATTTTCTTTTTTTATTATTAGGTCCTTTGCCTCTTCTTTTAGTTTTCGAATTTCTTCTTAAATTACTAGGGACCGACTTAAAATTTGGATCAATAAATTTATTTATTGAATTCCATATTGATCTATCGTCAGGTGTCAAAAAAGTTAGAGCAGATCCATCAGATCCAGCTCTAGCTGTCCTTCCAATTCTATGAACATAATCTTCTGGAACTTGTGGAAGATCGTAATTAATTACATGTTGAATTAAAGGAATATCAAGACCTCTAGCAGCTACATCAGTTGCAATTAAAATTCTTTTTAAACCTTTTCTAAAAGAATTTATAACACGATCTCTTTTACTTTGACGTAAATCACCATGTATTCCATCAACTGAATGACCTTCATCCTTTAGACGTTTTACCATTTTATCTGCACTCCTCTTAGTTTTGACAAAAACTAAGATTGATCCTTTCCTTGCTAAAAATTGATCTATCAATTCATCGTATTTATTCTCTTTAAAGACTTGGAGTGTTTCTTGTTTAATTTTAGCAATTGGAACTGATGTTGCTCCAGTAGAAATTCTTTCAGGTTTATTTAAATATCTCTCTGAAATTCTTAAAATATTTTGAGGTAAGGTTGCAGAAAATAGCAAAGTTTGATGATCTTTAGGTACAAATTTTAAAACCATTTCAATTTGTGGGGTAAAGCCCATATCCAACATTCTGTCCGTCTCATCTAAAACTAAATATTTTGTTGCTGATAAATTAAGGCTTTTTCTTTTTAAATGGTCATTAATTCTTCCAGGAGTGCCAACTATTATTCTTGATCTATTTCCTAACTGTCTAAGTTGTTTTTGCATAGATTCACCACCGATAAGCAAGGCTGTTTTAATATTTATCTTATCACTAATAATGCTTTTAATTGCCTCCATCACTTGAGTGGCCAACTCTCTTGTTGGACACATTACTAATGCAAATGCATTTTTATCTAAAATTAATTTGTTAATTAATGGAATGCTGAAGGCTAGTGTTTTTCCTGTACCTGTTTGTGCAGTTCCAAGTATATCTTTACCCTCCAACGCAGCTGGTATCGCCATACCTTGAATAGGGGTAGGCTTCACAAAATTCAATTTATTTAATGAATTTTTCAAAGAGTCTTCAATTTTAAATAATTTAAAATTTTCCATTTAATGATTAAAGTGTCAGGATATTGATTCTTTATTACGATTAATTTTAATGGGATATCTATATGTTTTTAAAACAATCACAAGCAATGAATTTTTTGTTACAGCCAATTTATCCAGTAAATACTGGATTTTTTTAAGTTTTCAAATTAAAGAATTAATGTATAAGAGCCAGGATTTATGAACAACAATATCAGAAACATCACCATCATTGCCCATGTTGACCATGGCAAAACCACTCTAATTGATAATTTAATGAAACAAAGTGGATCGTTTAGAGAAAACGAGGTTGTTGATGAAAGATTAATGGATTCAGGAGAACTTGAAAAAGAAAGAGGAATCACAATTCTAGCAAAACCTGCTTCAATAAATTGGAAAAACTCTAGGGTTAATATCATAGATACACCAGGGCACAGAGATTTTGCTGCAGAAGTTGAAAGAGTTTTAAGTATGGCTGATGGTGCATTATTGCTTATAGACTCAGCTGAAGGTGTAATGCCTCAGACAAAATTTGTACTATCAAAAGCGTTAAAACAAGGTTTAAAACCAATTGTAGTAATAAACAAATTGGATAAAGCAGATCAAAGAGCTAATGAAGTTTTAGATGAAACTTTTGATTTATTTGTGAGTTTAGATGCAAATGAAGAACAATTAGATTTTCCAGTGTTATATGCAAGTGGTAGATCTGGATGGGCTGATACCGAGGTCGATGGGCCAAGAGCAAATTTAAATCCCCTTTTAGATTTAATTGTAGAACATGTAAAGCCAGCTGAACTTGATAAGACAAAACCTTTTGCAATGCTTTCAACACTTCTTTATGCTGATAGTTTTCTGGGAAGAAGCTTAGTTGGTAGGATTACACAAGGAACTGCAAAAGCAAATCAATCAATTAAAGCAATTAATCTTAATGGTGAGAAAGTTGATGAAGGAAAATTAACTAAAATTTTTAGGTACGAGGGCACTAAAAAGGTTCCAATTGAAGTTGGTGAAGCTGGAGATATTGTAGTTGTGGCTGGATTAGAAAAAGCAAATGTAGCTGACACTATTTGTGATCCTGAAGTAGTTGAACCAATACCTGCAACACCTATAGATCCACCAACTATGTCAATAACTATAACAGTAAATACTTCTCCCCTAGCAGGCACCGAAGGTAAGAAATTAACTAGTACTCAAATAAGAGATAGATTGCTACAGGAAGCTCAAAACAACGTTGGTATTACTTTCTCAGAAAATGATGATAACGACTCTTTTGTTGTAAGTGGACGTGGTGAACTTATGTTGGAAATCTTACTTACTCAAATGAGAAGAGAAGGGTTTGAAATGACCGTAAGTCCTCCTAAAGTATTGTATAAAACTGATGAAAATGGAAATAAACTTGAGCCAATTGAAGAAATAACAATGGATTTAGATGAGGAACATTCTTCAAAAGTTATAGATTCAATGAATAGAAGAAAAAGCAAACTTATAGATTTAAAAGATACTGGTAAAAATAAGAAAAGATTAATATTCCACGCACCAACCAGAGGATTAATGGGATACACAAGTAGATTTCTAACTCTTACAAAAGGAAATGGTGTAATTAATAGAATATTCCATAATTATGGTCCTTTTGAAGGAGATATGGAAGGAAGAAGAAACGGTGCTTTAATATCAATGGAAAAAGGTAAAGCAGTTGCTTTTGCTATTTTTAATTTACAGGCTAGAGGAGAGATGTTCGTAACTCATAATGATCCTGTTTATCCTGGTATGATAGTTGGTCTATCTCCAAAACCCGGTGATATGATCATCAATGTTATGAAAGGTAAAAAACTAACAAACATGAGAACACAAGGAACAGATGAAAATGTTGTGTTAACCCCAGTTAGAAAAATGTCTATAGCAGAACAATTGAGTATGCTAAATATTGATGAAGCATTAGAAATAACGCCAGATTCGTGTCGACTAAGAAAAGCGATTTTAGATCCTCATGAAAGAAAAAAAAGTGAAAAAAATGGCGCTGCAGCCTAATTATAAATTTTATTCACTAAATATAAACCTAAAGCAACACAGGGGCCTATTCCAAAAGCAAATAATAAAGTTCCAACTCCAACTGTGCCTCCTAAGTACCAACCAATTGACATAACCGTTATTTCAAGAGCTGATCTTACTGAGGCAATTGGAAAGTTAGTTTTTTTTTGAAGACCTATCATTAAACCATCTCTTGGTCCTGCTCCTAAATTAGCGACTAGATAAATTCCACCTCCTATACCTACAGTTAGTACTGCAAAAGCTCCAAGCAATATTTGTGGAATGAAATTTTCTGGTGCTGGAACATATCTAATACAAACATCAATCATTAATCCTATTATTAAAGCATTTAAAATAGTTCCAATTCCAGGTTTTTGTTTTAATGGAAACCAAAGTAACAAAACCATAATACTTATTAAAATAGTCATGAGACCAATGGAGAAACCTATGTTTAAGTATAAACCTTGAGCAAATACACTCCAAGGTGATGCTCCAGATGTTGAGACAATTAATAAACCTTCACCTAAACCAAATAAGGTCAAACCAAAACAAAGAAAAAAGAATGTTGAAATTTTTGGTTTTAAATTTAGTGGTTTTTCAGAGCTCCATGAAACTTTTGGTATATTTTTAATTTGTAAAAACATTTTAATAAAATACTGCTTTTATTATCAAAGTCTATTA
>CABXUR010000029.1 GCA_902515485.1 uncultured Pelagibacteraceae bacterium
ATGCAAATTTGTTCTTTGAAGGAAATGAGATAATTAGAGAACAAAAATATAATTTTATCAAAAAATTATTTAATAAAAATCATTTTCAGCGTAAAGAATGTATATTGTTACCTTTTAAAGCATTAAAAAAATTATTAAAAAGTTAAAATTATGAGAAATATAAAACAATCACTTATTGCTGCTTTATTTTCAATGATTACCATAAGTGTACTAACTATTTTAACTTACAAAACTGAGTATGGAGTTTTTTTAATAGCCTCTTTTGGATCTTCTATGGTTTTAATATTTGGTTATCCAGAAAGTCCATTTGCTCAACCTAAAAATATTTTTTTTGGACATTTAATAACATCTTTAGTTGGAGTCATTTTTTTAAATTTTGTTCCCTTGCCATTATATATTATAATTCCTTTAGCTGTTGGATTTGGAGTTGGATTAATGATTTTATTTAATGTTACGCATCCACCTGCAGGTGGTAATCCTATAATTGTTATAATTGGAAGTGTTTCTTATGACTATTTATTTACTCCAGTCATGTTTGGATCGATAATAATTATAATTTTTGGTCTAATAATTAATCGCATAATACTTAAAAAAAATACTTAAAATTAAGAATAATCGTTTGCTTGCAACTCAATTAGTGTGTTAGATAGCCAAAAAATTAATAAAATTATTAAATTGGAGAAATAATGAAAATATTATGTGTGTTATATGATGATCCAAAAAGTGGGATGCCTAGCTCTTACCCGCTGTCTGAGCTTCCTAAATTGGAAAAATATCCTGATGGGATGACTTTGCCATCACCTAAAGGTAGAGATTTTAATCCTGGAGACTTATTGGGTTGTGTATCAGGTGAATTAGGTTTGAGAAAATTTTTGGAAAGCAATGGACATGAGTTGGTTGTCACTTCAGATAAAGATGGAGATGGATGTACTGCAGATAAGGAATTAGTAGATGCTGATATAGTTATATCTCAACCATTCTTTCCATATTATTTAACAAAAGAAAAAATGGATACAGCTCCAAACTTAAAAATGGCAATTACAGCTGGTATAGGTTCAGACCATGTTGATTTACAAGCAGCAATGGATAAAAAAGTAGATGTTGTTGAGGTAACTTACTGTAATTCAAGATCTGTAGCTGAACATATAGTAATGATGATTGTATCAATGGTAAGAGACTATCACACTCAACATGCTATAGTTAATTCTGGTGGATGGAATATTGCAGATGCAGTACAAAGATCATATGATGTTGAAGGTATGCACATTGGAACTGTGGCAGCTGGTAGAATAGGTTTAGATGCTTTAAGAAAAATGAAACCATTTGATGTTCATCTTCACTACTTTGATAGACATAGATTACCTGAAGCTGTAGAAAAAGAATTGAACTTAACTTTTCATGAAACTGTAGAGTCTATGGTTAAAGTTTGTGACGTAGTAACTATTAACTGCCCATTACACCCTGAAACTGAAAATCTTTTTGATGAGACAATGATTAGTAAGATGAAAAAAGGAGCTTACATTGTTAATACTGCAAGAGGTAAGATTTGTAATAGAGAAGCAATTGCAGCAGCTCTCAAATCAGGACAACTAAGTGGTTATGCGGGCGATGTATGGTTTCCTCAACCAGCTCCTAATGATCATGTTTGGAGATCAATGCCCAATCATGGAATGACTCCTCACACCTCAGGAACTTCACTTTCAGCTCAAACAAGATATGCTGATGGTGTAAGAGAAATTCTAGAGTGTTTTTTTGAAAAAAAAGAGATTCGAAATCAATACTTAATTGTACAAAATGGAGAACTAGCAGGCATGGGTGCTCATTCATACAGTAAAGGAACAGCAACCGGAGGTTCTGAAGAAGCTGCAAAATACAAAAAATAATACTTAAATTAAAAAAAGCAGTTTATAAATATATAAGCTGCTTTTTTTTATGGATAAACTTAGTTTAAATAAAAGTAGAATTAAATGGTGCTTTGATAATACCTATTCAAAATTATCTAATACATTTAAAGAAGATATTAAACCAACACCAGTTAATGATCCTGAGTTAGTAATAATAAATGAAGAACTAGCCAAAAATCTAAAATTGGATTTTTCAAAAATAGATAAAAAAGAATTAGCGAAACTTTTTTCTGGTAATTTATTGCCTAAAGGTGCTCACACAATAGCTCAAGCTTATGCAGGTCATCAATTTGGACATTTTACTATGCTGGGGGATGGAAGAGCCGTCCTGTTAGGTGAGCATTTGGTCAATAAAAACAAACGTTTTGATATCCAATTAAAAGGGTCTGGAAAAACATCATTCTCTAGAAGTGGTGATGGACGTGCAGTATTAGGACCAATGCTTAGAGAATATATTATTAGTGAGGCTATACATGCATTAAATATTCCAACCACAAGAAGTTTAGCTGTAATTAGTACTGGAGAAAAAGTTGTTAGAGAAGATTTATTACCTGGGGCGATATTAACACGGGTTGCTTCAAGTCATATTCGTGTTGGTACTTTTCAATATATAGCTGCAAAGCAAAATATAGATGATTTAAATACTTTAGTTGATTATACAATTCAAAGACATTACCCAGAAATTCAAACATCTAATAATAAAGCATTAGATCTTTTAAATCTTGTAATGGAAAAACAATGTCAGCTAGTTGTTAACTGGATGCGAGTAGGTTTTATTCATGGTGTAATGAATACAGATAATATGGCTATCTCGGGAGAGACTATTGATTATGGTCCTTGTGCATTTATGGATCATTATGATCCAAAAACAGTATTTAGTTCAATAGACAGATTTGGAAGATATTCATTTTCAAACCAACCACCAATAACTAAATGGAATTTAGCTAGATTTGCTGAATGCCTAATACCACTAATCAATAAAAATGAAGATACAGCAATTAAAATAGCAAGCGAAACTATTAATAATTTTCAGAATATTTATGAAGAAAAATGGCTAAACATGATGAGAGACAAACTTGGTTTTTTTGGAGAAGATAAAAGTGATAAGAAAATCATTGAAGATTTGCTTAATTGGATGGAACAAAATAAAGCAGACTATACAAATACTTTTTGTTACTTAATGAACAATGACTCTATAAATAATAAAATCTATAAAGATCATAAATTTTTAGCATGGATCAAAGATTGGAAAAATAGAGTTTTAATTAACAATGACTCTATTGAAAAATCTTTAAAACTTATGAAAGATACTAATCCAATTGTAATTCCAAGAAACCATAAAGTTGAAGAAGCATTATTAGCTGCAAATGAAAATAATTTAAATAATTTGAATAACTTACTGTCCGTTTTAGAAAACCCATACGATAATCAACAAAATATTAATGAATTCCAATCTCCATCTTCGAACAATAATTATCAAACTTATTGTGGAACTTAATCCTATAAAACGTAAGGTTCAGGTCTTGCGCTATTACCAAGTACTCTTTCAACTGCAAAATCACTTATATCAATCGTTTGATATGAGCCGGTAGTAATTAATTCTGTTAAAGCCCTTCCAATTCCAGGTGCTTGCATTAAACCTCTTCCTGTAAAACCTGAAGCCATATATACATTGTCATATTTAGGATGTTTGCCAACAACTGCATTGTTGTCTAATTTATTACAATCATAATAGCCTGCCCAACCACCGGTTAATTTTAATTCTTCAAATGCTGGTATTCTTTTAGCTAATGCGGGCCAAACTAACTCCTCAAAATCATTCCAAGCTGGTTCCAAATCTTCTGCATCAAATACTGAATGTGGAGAGCCTGCAAGATACTCACCACCTTCTGGTCTCCAATAAACTCCGGTAGTTAAATCACCAGTTAAAGGCATTTCTTTTATATATTTTGGGCACTTAACTCTAAAAACTGTATGTTTTTGGGGCACAACAGGAATATCAGCGAGCAACTTTTTAGTCCAACATCCAGCGGCAGATATTATGGTATTAGCTTTTATTTCTGAGATACTTTTAACTTCTCCTTTAATAAATTCAGCTCCTAACTCTATAGCTTTACTTTTTAGCGCTCCATGAAACATAAATGGATCAATCCAACCTTCACTTTGATTGTCCGTGTAAGTAGCTGTCTCAATTCCGTCATTGTTAATGTAGGGAAAAACATTTGATAACTCAGAACCCTTAATATTTTTTGTACCTGCATCGCACTCTTTATGATTTTCAAGAGCTCTATATTGTTCTTCTGCATGCTCCGGACCAAACATTAGTAAATAGCCATTAGTTACCATGCTAGCGGTAGGATTAGGATTTTTTTCTGTTTTTAAAACTTCAGGAATTTTAAAGATAAAATCTCTAGCAAATTTACCTAAAAGAATATTTTCTTTTTGAAAAAATTGTCTTCTAAATCCACCTAATGATAACGGGAATGAAGCAGTTTTATATGTGGGATCTCTTTCTATTACTTTAACTTTTCTTCCTTCTTTTGATAAAAAGTAAGCAGTAGCAGTACCGATTATTCCACCACCAATAATTACTACATCATCCATAATTAATTTAATATTAATAAGCTCATATTGAGAATTAATGCAAAGCAACACCAAAGTAAATATGGAATCATTAAATAAGCGCTAAGCAGATTGACACGTTTAAACCTTATAATGAGAGTTATTATTAATATGATTAATATAATTAATACCATTAGCGCTAAGAGAATATTGTGGAATACAAAAAATATTATACTCCAAGTTGTATTAAAGATTAAATGAATAAAATAAATATAAACAGTATTCATATTTCTATTTTTTGAATGCCAAAAAAACCAAATTGCTATTGTCATCATTAAATAGAGTGTTGTCCAAACAGGTGCAAAAATCCAATCAGGTGGATTAAACGATGGTTTAATTAATTGAGAATACCAAGGTTCCTTGAAACTGATAGTAGCAAAACCTCCTATAGCAGATGCTGAATAGGTAATTAATGTAAATAAAGTAAAGGATAAGAATTTGTTTTTTAACACGTATCTATTATACAATGAATTATGACAGAAAAAAAAATTATTTGGATTACAGGCGCTAGTAGTGGAATAGGAAAAGCACTTGCGATTAAATTTGCTGAAAAAGGATGGACTGTTGCGGCTTCTGCTAGACGTGAGGGTCTATTACAAGAACTTAACAAAATTAACCAAAATATTTATTCTTTTCCATTAGATGTTACAGAGATTGAAAATTGTAAATTAGTTGCAAATAAAATAATTGAAAAATTTGGAGGTATAGATATCTGTGTATTTGGTACGGGTATGCATGATCCAAAATCAGAAAAAAGATTTAATCTAAATAAAATTAGAGAAATAATGGAGGTTAATTATTTCGGAACAATGAACTCAATAAATTCGATATATGAATACTTTTCTGAAAAGAAAAATGGTCAAATTTCTATAATTTCTTCTGTAGCAGGATATAGAGGATTACCAGCAGCTGGTGCATATTGTGCTTCAAAAGCAGCACTTACAAGCTATGCAGAAAGTTTGAATTTTGATATGCAAATGAAAAATGTAAAAGTTTCAC
>CABXUR010000030.1 GCA_902515485.1 uncultured Pelagibacteraceae bacterium
AAATGATAATATTGAAATATCAAAATCAGGTGAAATACCAAATTTTGATTTTAAACCTAAATCTCATTATGAATTAGGTGAAGCATTGGAGATGCTAGATTTTGATCTTGCTACCAAAACCACAGGATCAAGATTTGTGTTTGTAAAAGATAAGCTCGCATTATTAGAAAGAGCATTATCGAATTTTATGCTTGATACACATATTAATATAAATGAATATCAAGAGATTTCTCCACCTTTAATAGCTTCTGATAATACTATGTTTGGCACAGGACAACTGCCGAAATTTGAAAATGATCAATTTGAGATTAAATTTGATCAAGGTTCTGACAGAAAATTTCTTATTCCTACTGCCGAAGTTATTTTGACAAATATTGTAAAAGATAAAATCATAGATAAAAAAAATCTTCCAATGAGATTTGTTGCCTCAACACCATGTTTTAGAAAAGAAGCAGGGAGCTACGGTAAAGATACAAAGGGCATGATTAGACAACATCAATTTTATAAAGTTGAATTGGTTAGTATTGTAGAAAAAGAAAATTGTTTAACAGAATTAGAAAGAATGACTGATTGTGCTACAGACATTCTCGATAAGTTAAAACTTCCATACAAAAAAATTATATTATGTTCTGGTGATATGGGTTTTAGTGCTGAAAAAACATATGATATAGAAGTTTGGCTTCCGTCAGAAAATCAATATCGTGAAATTTCTTCCTGCTCATCTTGTTCAACATTTCAAGCTCAAAGAATGAAGTCAAGATATAAAAACGAAAATAAAGAAACTGTATTTGTTGGTACATTAAACGGCAGTGGTTTAGCTGTTGGTAGAACTCTTATTGCTGTATTAGAAAATTATCAACAAAAAGATGGCTCAATAATTGTCCCTGAAGTACTTAAACCATACATGAATAATTTAGAAATAATTTCACTCAAATAAAGTTGTTTTAATCAATAAGATAGTATAAGTATTCAGCTAATTTATAAGGAGATTTATGGAAGGTTCAGGAATAGGACAATTTATACCGTTAATTTTAATTTTTGTAATTTTTTATTTTTTCTTAATCAGACCACAGCAAAAAAAAGTAAAAGAGCATAAGGCTATGGTTGAAGGACTTAAACGAGGTGATAAAGTTATCACTTCTGGAGGTATAACAGGAACTGTAGAAAGATTAATTGATAATGACAAAGTTGAAGTTGAAATAGCTGACAATGTTAAAGTCGAAATAGTTAAAGCTACTGGTATTCAAGCTCTTCAAGGCAATCCACAAGAAGTTAAAAAATAATAATTTTTAATCAAAGTGCTTTATTTTTCAAAGTTAAGAATTTTATTTATTGCTCTTTTTTCGCTTTTATTTGTTTTAATTGCTTCATCTAATTTATTTAAATTTGATGATAGTTTTTTTGATAAAAAGATAAACTTGGGTCTTGATCTTCAAGGTGGATCTTATTTGTTATTGGAGATTGATAATGCTCCAGTTATAGAACAAAAACTTCAAAATTTAACAACCAGTATTAGAAATTATTTTAAGGAAAATGATATTAAGATAAATAATATTAAAATTGAAAATCAAAATATCTATTTCAACGTTTTAGAAAAAAATAAACAAACTATCATTGACACATTTACAGATGAAAATAGTGACATAAATCCCTATTATCCAAGATTTAAATCTCATCAATTAGAAATTGAAGATACAGGTCTTAATTTTAAATTAAATTTTTCAAGACAGGGCTTAATAGTTCTTAAAACATCTTCACAGGATCAAGCTATTGAAATTGTAAGAAGAAGGATTGATGAAGTTGGAACTAATGAACCTAATATTTTAAAAAGAGGAAACAATCGTATCTTAGTTGAATTACCTGGATTAGATGATCCTATGAGAGTAAAATCTTTATTAGGAAAAACTGCTAATTTAACTTTTAGATTTGTAACTAACACTGACAATGACAGTTTTGGAGTTGAAAAACTTAAATTTGAAGATGGCATTGATGAAGCAACGGTAAGTAAAAGAATAATAATTAGTGGAGATAATCTTTTAGATGCTCAACCTAAAATGGATACTCAAACAAACGAAACAATAGTATCTTTTTCATTAGACAGGGTAGGAGCTAAAAGATTTGGTAAAGCAACATCTACTGGTATTGGTAAACAATTAGCAATTGTTTTAGATGGTAAAATTATAAGTGCACCAGTTGTAAGAGACACAATAGCAAGTGGATCAGGTCAAATTAGTGGGGGATTTACTTTTCAAAGTGCAACAGATTTAGCTCTATTATTAAGATCAGGAGCATTACCAGCACCCTTAAATATAATTGAAGAAAGAACTGTCGGTCCAGATTTAGGTCAGGACTCAATAAATGCAGGTATGATTGCTCTAGCTATAGGTTTTCTTTTAGTAATTATCTTTATGTTTGTAAAATATAGAGTTTTTGGTTTGATCACAAATGTAACTTTAATTATAAATTTATTTATCTTACTTGGAATATTAACTTTATTTGAAGCGACATTAACTTTACCAGGTATTGCTGGAATAATATTGACAGTTGGTATGGCTGTAGATGCTAACGTACTAATTTTTGAGAGAATTAAAGAAGAATTAAAAGATGAAAATAACAATATTTTAGCTTTCGATAGTGGTTATACAAAATCTAGAACAGCTATTATTGATGCTAATATAACAACTTTACTAGCAGCAATAATACTTTTCTTTATGGGTTCTGGACCTGTAAAAGGTTTTTCAGTAACTCTTGGTGTAGGAATTTTTACTACTCTTTTTTCAGTTTATTTTATAGCGAGGTTATTTACTAGTCTTTATGTATCTAAAAATAGAGATAAGGAGAAATTAATTTAATGATTGCTTTTAATAAATATTATAACCATTTTAATGTTGTCTCTTCATTATTGATCATTGTGTCGCTAGTTCTATTAGTCTTTAAAGGTCTTAATTTTGGTATTGATTTTAAAGGGGGAACTTTAATTGAACTCAGATCTGCAGATACGAAAATTAATGTAAGTTCTTTAAGAGATAAATTTGGTCAGATGAATTTGGGTGATGTATCTGTTAAAAAATTTGGTAATGACACAGATTATTTAATTAAGTTTGAAAATAAAGATAACAAAAAAAATATAATTAAAGAAATTAAAACTAATTTAGATAAGTCATTTGGTAATAATTTTGACTTTAGAAGAGTTGAAAATGTTGGACCAAAGGTTAGTTCGGAATTATTAAAGTCTGGAATTATTGCAATTTCATTATCATTAGCTGCCATGTTATTCTATATTTGGATAAGATTTGAATGGCAATTTAGTTTAGGTGCAATACTAGCTTTATTTCATGATGTCATAGTTACATTAGGTGTTTTTTCATTATTTAGTTTAGAAATTAATCTATCTATAATTGCAGCAGTTTTAACAATTGTTGGTTATTCTATGAATGATACAGTGGTAATTTTTGATCGTGTACGTGAAAATTTGAGAAAATATTCTGACATTAAAATTTTCGAACTTACAAATATCTCAATTAATGAAACATTATCTAGAACAATAATTACTTCTGCTACTACATTGCTTGCTTTACTGGCTATTTATTTTTTTGGTGGAGAGATTTTAAAAGGGTTCTCATTAGCAATGATACTTGGAGTTATATTTGGAACATATTCTTCAATTTATATAGCTAATACAGTTTTAGTAAGATTGAGAGTATCTCAAAAAACAGTGCTTAGAGACGATAACGAAAAATAAAATTAATAAAGATTTTGAGCCGCCACCATTGTAAATAACATTGGTAGAGAAAGCAGTGTATTTGTTCTTGAAAATAGCATTGCAGTTTTTGCCGACTTAGCTTTTAAATCTGAATCACAATCTACAATTCCTAAAGCTCTTTTTTGGTTTGGCCAAATTACAAACCAAACATTAAATGCCATAATAATTCCAAGCCACATTCCAATACCTATTGCTGTGTGTTTTGGCACACCTGATCCAATACTAAATGTCATAGCATCATGCAAATAACCATTAAATAAAGCTAATAATAGTCCGGATAAAACTGTAAAAGCAGCAGCCCATCTAAAATAAAATAATGCAGCCGGTGCAATTACTTTACCTATAGCTGGTTTTTGTTCATCAGGAATTTTAGCCATATTCGGTATTTGAACAAAATTGAAATACCAAAGTAAACCAATCCACATAATCGCTACTACAACATGAATGTATCTAAACAACCAGCTCCAGAACAAAGTATCAAAGGCAAAACCCTCATTTAAATAAAATAGTCCTACAAATAATAAAAACATAAGACCAACAGATGCGTGTATAGTTTTTGATAATGATGAAAGTATGTTGCCCATGTGTCAAAATATACACTATTTTAAAGATTTAATATAATAATATTTCACCTTAATTAATTTAACCTATTTAAACATTTAAAAATTATGAAACACGAATTACCCAAGCTAGACTATGCAAAAAATGCATTATCTCCAATTATGTCTGAGGAAACTTTAGACCTTCAT
Organism: uncultured Pelagibacteraceae bacterium; assembly: GCA_902515485.1. Lineage (GTDB taxonomy): Bacteria > Pseudomonadota > Alphaproteobacteria > Pelagibacterales > Pelagibacteraceae > Pelagibacter. The sequence continues at coordinate 4,513 of CABXUR010000030.1, forward strand.
CACGGCAAACATCATCAAACATACATAACTAAATTAAATGAATTTATTGAAGATACTGAGATGAAAGATGATTCACTGGAGGAAATCATTTTAAAAAGTTCTAAGAATCAAAAAATGATTGGACTTTTTAATAATGCAAGTCAACATTGGAACCATAATTTATTCTGGAAATGTATGAAGCCAAATGGGGGCGGGACAATGCCACCTAAATTAGAAAAGAGAATAATTTCTGATTTTGGAGATGTTGTGTCGTTTAAAAATAAATTTAAAGAAGCTGGTGTAACACAATTTGGATCTGGATGGTGTTGGCTATCAATACATGAGGGCAAATTAGTAGTTACAAAAACAGCTAATGCTGCAAATCCTTTAATTGAGGGTATGAAGCCAATACTTGGATGTGATGTTTGGGAGCATTCTTATTATATCGATTACAGAAATAAGAGACCTGAATATTTAGATAAGTTTGTTGAAAATTTGATTGATTGGGAATTTGTTGAATCTCTTTTAGATTAAAATTTAATTATTATTTTTTCTTGCATGTATAAATGACTTTACACATTGAAAAGTAAAATAAAAACCAGTAATTAGCATCATTAACTTTGATATGTCAGCCCAAACATTTGAAAAAATATTTCCACTAAGAGCGGATCTTGCAAAATCTAAACCACCTAAAAAACATATCAATCCAAAAGATACAACTATATGCATAAAAAGTTTTTTCTTATTTTCAAATTTAATCGATAGATATGAAAAAAATATGATTGGTAAACCAATAAATGAAGGTATGTAGGATGTTAAAGACTTGCTATCACCAATAAAACTTATACCAATTCCCCATAAACATAAAAATAAACCAAATAAAATCGAA
>CABXUR010000031.1 GCA_902515485.1 uncultured Pelagibacteraceae bacterium
AATTTTATATAAACAAGATACAATTCCAAAAGCTGACGTAACTGTTAAGGCAATAGGCTATCAGTGGTATTGGGGGTATGAATATCCTGATGAAAATATTATTTTTGACTCATATATGATTGAAACTAAAGATTTGAAAAAAAATCAACCAAGACTACTAACTGTTGATCATGAAGTTGTTGTTCCAGTCAACAAAGTAGTTAAAGTGTTAATTACAGCAAATGATGTATTGCACGCATGGGCACTTCCATCTTTTGGAGTAAAAAGAGATGCGGTTCCAGGAAGAATTAACGAGACTTGGTTTAAAGCTGATAAAGTTGGAACTTACTATGGTCAGTGTTCTGAACTTTGTGGAATAAAACATGCGTTTATGCCTATAACCGTAAGAGTTGTTTCTGAAGAAGAATATTTAGAATGGCTAACAGATGCAAAAATTAAATTTGCTAAAGAACCATTATTAGAAAATGAGAATATCAAACTAGCGAGTAATTAATATGTATACACAAACAGCATCTCACGACGAACATCATACTCCAACTGGTTGGAAACGTTGGGCTTATTCAACTAATCATAAAGATATTGGAACAATGTATTTGATATTTGCAATTGTTGCAGGTGTCATTGGTACAGCATTTTCAGTTTTAATGAGAATGGAATTGATGCATCCTGGTGATGGAATTTTAGGTGGTAATTATCATTTATACAATGTGTTAGTTACTGGCCATGGTTTGATTATGATCTTCTTTATGGTAATGCCAGCGATGATAGGTGGTTTTGGAAATTGGTTTGTGCCTATCATGATTGGTGCTCCTGATATGGCTTTTCCAAGAATGAATAACATTTCATTTTGGTTATTACCGACTTCTTTCATTTTATTAATACTATCAATTTTCATGGACGGCCCTCCTGGTCAAACAGGAGTTGGTGGGGGATGGACTATATATCCACCATTATCATCTAAAGCTGGACAACCGGGACCTGCTATGGACTTTGCAATTTTGAGTTTACACTTAGCTGGAGCCTCTTCAATTTTGGGAGCAGTTAATTTTATTACTACAATTTTAAACATGAGAACACCAGGCATGACATTGCATAAAATGCCTTTATTTGCTTGGTCTATTTTAGTTACAGCGTTCTTATTATTATTGTCATTACCAGTTTTAGCAGGTGCAATTACAATGCTATTAACTGATAGGAATTTCGGTACAGCCTTTTTTGATGCTCAAACCGGAGGTGATCCAGTTTTATTTCAACATTTATTTTGGTTCTTTGGACACCCTGAGGTTTATATTTTAATCTTACCAGGCTTTGGAATGATCAGTCATATCATTTCAACATTTTCTAAAAAACCTGTATTTGGTTATTTAGGAATGGCTTATGCAATGGTTGCAATTGGAATTGTTGGTTTTGTTGTTTGGGCTCACCACATGTATACAGTTGGTTTAAGTACAGATACTAAAGCTTACTTCTTAGCAGCAACTATGATCATCGCAGTCCCAACAGGAATTAAAATATTTTCATGGATTGCTACAATGTGGGGTGGATCTATTTCATTTAAAACCCCAATGGTTTGGGCGTTAGGGTTTATATTTTTATTTACAGTTGGTGGTGTTACAGGAGTAGTTTTAGCTAACGCAGGCGTTGATACAGCAATGCATGATACTTACTATGTTGTAGCTCACTTTCACTACGTACTATCTTTAGGAGCTGTATTTGCAATCTTTGCTGGATTTTATTATTGGTTTGGAAAAATGACAGGGTATGAATATTCAGAGTGGATGGGACAATTACATTTCTGGCTAACTTTCATTGGAGTTAATTTAGTATTTTTCCCTCAACACTTTTTGGGATTAGCTGGAATGCCAAGAAGATATGCTGACTATCCAGATGCTTTTGCAGGTTGGAATTATATATCATCAATAGGATCTTATATATCTGTAATTGGTCTTGTGGTGTTTTTTGCAAACCTAATTTACGCTTTTTATAAGAAAAAAGCTGCAGCCCAAAACCCTTGGGGAGAAGGTGCTACAACATTAGAGTGGACAGTTCCATCACCACCTAATTTTCATACTTTTGAGGAATTACCAAAGTTTGAAGATGAAGAGGGAATAGAAAAATCTACTAGTTAATTTTTTTAGATTTTTTAAACTGAGAATTAATGATCAAGTCTAAATTAAAAAATAGAAATCTAAGTCAAGAAGACGTTTTTAATTTTTCTGAGCTCTTTAAGCTTATGAAGCCAAGAGTGATGTCACTGGTTATCTTCACTTGTGCAGTTGGATTATTGATGGCTCCAAATATAGTTCCAACAAAAGATGCAATAATTGCAATTATATTAGTTTCTATTGGCGCAGGAGCCGCAGGTGCATTAAATATGTGGTATGAGTCTGATCTCGATGCTTTGATGACAAGGACTTGTTTAAGACCAATTCCAACAGGTAAAGTTAATAGAAATCAAGCTTTGGTTTTTGGCATTACTCTTTCAATATTTTCTGTAATTGCCCTTGATTTCTTTTCCAATAGAATTTCAGCAGGCTTATTATTATTTACGATTTTATTTTATGTTTTTGTTTATACAATCTGGCTAAAAAGAAAAACTCCCCAAAACATTGTAATTGGAGGGGCCGCAGGGGCTTTACCACCAGTAATTGGCTGGACAATTGCTACAAACTCTCTTTCTTTAGAGCCCATAACTTTTTTTTTAATTATCTTTTTTTGGACACCATCACATTTTTGGGCTTTAAGCCTTTATAAATCAAGCGATTATAAAAAAGCAAAGATACCTATGCTTCCCTTAACCAATGGCGTTGAAAGCACAAAGTTAAATATATTTATATACTCTGTTGTTATGCTACCAGTGATTATTTTACCTTATTCAATAGGCTTCGTGAGTTTAGTATTTTTGATACCATCTTTAGTTTTGACATTATATTATAATTTTTTATGTTTTGAGCTTTACAAATATAAAAAGAATAAATTTAATGCAAAAAAAGCAAAATCTATATTTGGATATTCAATTTTATATTTATTTTTGATATTTGTTCTTTTTTTAATAGATAAAATTTTATGATGATACCTGATAAAAAAACTAAAAAGAAAAATATTTTAACTGCATTAACTATTATAGCATTTATGATTTTTTTATTTGTTTTTACTTTATATAATGTTGGAGTGTTCGACAGACAGATATGATTAAGAAAAAAACTTTAACACCAGTTTTACTTGGAGGGATTTTTTTTGTTATGCTAGGACTCTCTTTTGCAGCTGTTCCACTTTACGATATGTTTTGCAGAATAACAGGATTTGGCGGAACCACACAAGTTTCTAAAGAAGCTCCCAACATAGTATTAGATAAAGTTGTGAGTGTTAGATTTGACACTAATGTAAATAATCTTACTTGGGATTTTAAAGCTAAATCAAATGTGATAGATGTCAAGGTTGGTCAAGTTAATAGAATAGAATTTGAAGTAGAAAATTATGGAGATGAGACGACCTATGGTGTTGCAAGTTTTAATGTTTCACCCTCAACCTTTGGAAAATACTACAGTAAATTAGGTTGTTTTTGCTTTGAAAAACAAGAATTAAAAGCTGGTGAGAAAGCAACTTACGTTATGACTTTTTATTTGGATCCTGAGTTAGTTAATGATCCAACCACAAAAAATCTTCATGATGTAACTATGTCGTATACTTTTTTCTCGACAGATTACTATAAACAATCATAATCACGAAAATGTCAGTTGAAAAAAAACATGATTACCATTTAGTAGATCCTAGTCCTTGGCCAATCTATGTATCATTCTCTTGTTTAGTATTAGCAATTGGATCAATTTATTATATGCATAATGATGTTTCTTGGGGAATGTATCTTGGCTTAGCATTAGTTATTTATGGTGCATATATGTGGTTTAGAGATGTTGTGTTAGAGGCTGAACATCAAGGACACCATACTCCTGTTGTTCAAATTCATCATAGATATGGAATGACATTATTTATCGCATCAGAAGTTATGTTCTTTGTTGCCTGGTTCTGGGCATATTTTGATATTAGTTTATTTCCAAATGAATTTGTTGGAAACGTCTGGCCTCCAAAAGATATTGAAACTTTCGATCCTTGGGACATACCGTTAATTAATACTCTTGTTTTGTTGCTTTCAGGAACGACAGTAACTTGGGCTCATCACTCGTTAATTGAAGGTGATAGAAAGGGTTTTATTCATGGTTTAACTTTAACAGTCATTTTAGGTTTCTTTTTTACTTTGCTTCAAGCTTATGAATATCATCATGCTACTTTTGATTATTCTGGTCATATTTATGGAGCAGTATTTTACATGGCAACAGGCTTTCATGGTTTTCACGTTATAATTGGAACAATATTTTTAGCTGTATGTTTATGGAGAGGTAAATTAGGTCATTTTACAAAGGATCATCATTTTGGATTTGAGGCGGCCGCATGGTATTGGCACTTTGTTGATGTAGTTTGGTTATTTTTATTTGCAGCTATTTATATTTGGGGAAGTTAATATTTAACTCTTGAAGAATAAGTTTCTATTTTCGGTATTCGTTTACTTTATTATTCTAGTGCTTTTATCACTAGGATCTTGGCAACTTTACACAAATACACTGAGTCTGAAATAAGTGAATTTAAAGAACTAAATTATTCAGAACTAGCAAAAAAAATTATTCATCCTTTTATCGGTAATTTTACTTCGGAGGATGAGTTAAGCAAAATAATAGAAAAATCTTATGCAGTTTTTAGAAAAGAGAATGTTGTTGAACTTATTAAAGTGGGTGACCGCTCTGTGCTTGAATTATTTCATGGTCCAACT
>CABXUR010000032.1 GCA_902515485.1 uncultured Pelagibacteraceae bacterium
ACTTAATTTACTTAAAGCAAGCATGCCAGGATCGTCAAATTCTTTAGTTTTATCTTCAAACATTCTTGCTCTGCCAATTAATATCTTTTTACCCTTAAAAGCATTTAAAGCATCTTTGGTACTTGATTTGAATAATTCTGGATAATTAACATTTATCTTATTTGCTTTAAGATTGTTTAAGATAAAATTTAAACTATCCAAAAAAGTTTTGTCACCTAATTTAGTTTTTCCTCTTTCTTGAATAGTTGCCATTGCAATATTAATTATATTTATAATATCATCATGATCACATGTATATTTGCCTTTTAAATCTTTTGAAATATTCATAAATGAAAAAGCTATAAGAGTTCCAAAACTTGATCCTGATTTTTTTACAAATGCTTGTGAGCAAAGCATAAAATTAATACTTAAATCATCTTTAAATTTATCTATATTGTTATTAATTTCTTCTAAACCATTTAAAATTGTTATTCCAAGATCGCCATCTCCTATCTTTCCATCTGCAGCATTGAATTCATCATATGATTTTTTAGCTTCAGATAATAAATTTTTAAAGACATCGATCATTACTATCTTATTGAACATTTTAATTAATCCAAAAAGGACATTCGCTATGGTCTAATAATGCTTTTTTTAAATCATCATCTAACTTTAATATTGATATAGACATCCCTGCCATCTCTAACGAGGTTGCATATCTTCCAACATAAGATTTGACAATTTCTACCTCTTTTTTTGAAAAAATTTCATTCACTCTTTTCGATACAATATAAAGTTCTTCTAATGGTGTTGCACCTAAACTATTAATCAAAATTGAAACTTTATCATTATTTGATAATTCAAAATCTTCAAATATTATTTTACATAAATCATCAACTAATAAATCTGCTTTTCTTAATTTTTCTCTCTTGATGCCAGGTTCGCCGTGAATTCCCATTCCTATTTCAATTTCGTCATTTTCAAGTTCAAAAGTAGGCGTACCAACTTCTGGTAAAATACATGAAGATACTGCAACACCAATTGTTCTTAAATTGATATTGGCTTTTAATGTTAAATTATAAACTTCTTCAAGGCTTGCTCCATTTTCAGAGGATGCCCCCGCAATTTTAAATACAAAAATTAATCCTGCTATTCCTCTTCTTTTTAGTTTATCTTCATTGCTTGCACTTGCAATGTCATCTGAAACAATAATCATTTTTGTTTCAATCCCTTCAGATTTTACAATTTCACATGCCATTTCAAAATTCATTACATCACCACCATAATTTCCTAAAACACACAAAACACCATTGCCATTATTTCCATTTCTAATTGCAGATACGATTTGATCAACAGAAGGAGATGCAAAAACTGAACCAACCGCACAAGCATCCAACATTCCTTTTCCAACATACCCAGTAAATACTGGTAAATGCCCAGAACCTCCACCTGAAACAACTCCAACTTTATTTTTTGTTTTACTAGTTCTTTGAATTACTCTTTGATTATCGCTAGCAAGACTATAAATATCTGGATGAGAAACAACTAAGCCTTGAATAGACTCTTCAACAAAATCTGATGGATTGTTAATAATTTTTTTCATTAATTTAATTTAACGTATAAAAAAAATTAACTAAATATATTTTATTATTCAACAGTTACTGATTTTGCTAAATTTCTTGGTTTATCTATATCATAACCTTTTTTAAGGGCTGAATAATAAGCTAGTTTTTGAAGAGGAATTGTTAAAAGGAAAGGTAATAGATCGTCATTTGTACTTTCTACTTCAATCGTTTCCCAAATATTTTCTGATAAAACTTCATCTGTACTTTTATTTGTTATTAATAAAACTTTCGCACCTCTTGCAACCACTTCCTGCATATTAGAAATAGTTTTTTTATAATAACTATCTCTTGGGGCTAATACCACAACAGGTATTCCCTCTTCTATTAATGCTAAAGGTCCATGTTTCATTTCTCCAGCTGGATAACCTTCGGCATGTACATATGATAATTCTTTAAGTTTTAAAGCACCCTCTAAAGCTATTGGATAAGAAAAGCCTCTTCCTAAAAACATAGAACCTTTTGCTTCATTAAACGTAGATGCAATTGATTGAATATCGTTGTCAATTAATAAAGTCTTTTCAATTAAGGTTGGTAAATTTTTTAAATCTTTAATTTTATCTTTGAAAACTTTATTTTCAATCTCATTCCTTAAAGATCCTAGTTTTATTGCAAGTATGTAAAGAACTAGTATTTGACCTAAAAATGCTTTGGTAGAAGCAACGCCGATTTCAGGTCCACAATGAATTGGTAATACAAAATTAGAGTCTCTTGCAATTGAACTTTCAATTACATTAACTACAGCACATGTTTTCATTTTATTTTTATTACATATGTCTAAAGCGGCATAAGTATCAGCTGTTTCACCTGATTGTGAAACAAATACATATAAGGTATCACTTTTAAATCTATTTTTTCGGTATCTAAATTCTGATGCAATATCAATATTAACATCTAAATTAGTTAATTCTTCAAACCAGTATTTTGCCATCAAACATGAGTGATATGCGGTACCACAACCTATTAAAGTAATTGAATTAATTTCATTAATTTTCCAAGGAAAATTGTAAATATTAATGTCATTATTAATGTTATCTATGTATTCTTTAATACCTGTTTTTAGAGTTACTGGCTGCTCTTCAATCTCTTTAGCCATAAAGTGCTTAAAATCACCTTTATCATAACTTTCCTCTTTGGATGAAAGTTCTAAAATTTTTTTGTTGATCTTTTTTCCCTCATTATTAAAAAAATTAACTTCATCTTTTTTGATTATACAAAATTCTCCATCTTCTAAATAAGTAATTTTATTTGTCATTGATTTTAATGCATAAGAGTCTGATCCAAGATAATTTTCATTTGGACCGTATCCAACAGCAAGAGGTGAGCCACGTCTTGCTCCGACAATTAAATCTGGTTTATCCTTAAAAATAACACCTAAGGCAAAACTACCATGAAGTTGTTTAAGTGTTTTTGTAATAGCTTCTTGTAGCTTAGATGATTTTAGATTTTCTGTAATCAAATGAACAATAACTTCCGTATCAGTTTGTGATTTAAATTTATGCCCTTGATTTATTAAATGTTTTTTTAAAAGTGTTGAGTTTTCTATTATACCGTTATGTACAACGGAAACATTGTCTGATGAATGTGGGTGTGCATTTACACTATTAGGCACACCATGTGTTGCCCATCTAACATGACCTATTCCAATATTTCCAGACAAAACCTTTAAATCAAAATTTTTTTCTAAATTTTCAACTCTACCTTCAGACTTTACTTCGTTAATATAACCATCAGATAAAGTTGCTATACCTGCAGAGTCATAGCCTCTGTACTCTAATTTTTTTAAAGAATTTATTATATTGGCTGAGACAGGTTTATTGCTAGAAATTCCAATTATTCCACACATAATTATTTTCTTTTATAGTTTTTAATTTCAGTTTGTAACGATCTTGTTAGCGCTAAAGATTTTTTTTTAACACTTTTGGTAATTACAGAACCTGCTCCAACTATACTTTTTTCTTGAATAGTAACTGGCGCTACTAATGCAGAATTAGAGCCTATAAAAACATTATCTTTAATTTTTGTTTTACTCTTTTTAACTCCATCATAATTACATGTAATTGTTCCAGCACCAATATTTGAAGATTTTCCAATAGTGGTGTCGCCAATATAAGATAAGTGATTTACTTTAGATTTTTTTCCTACAATACTTTTTTTAACCTCCACAAAATTTCCAATCTTTGAACCTTCTTTTAAAATTGTTTCAGGTCTTATTCTTGCATAGGGTCCTAATTCAACTCTATTTTCAATTTTACAAGATTCTAGATGGGAAAAGGATTTTATAATAACATTGTTTCCTATTTTAACTTTTTTTCCAATTACAACATAAGGTTCAATTGTAACATTTTTTCCAATTTTAGTATCAGTAGAGAAAAAAATTGTTTCAGGTCCCATCATTTTAACACCTGATTTTAAAAATTTATTTCTAAGTTTATTTTGAATTTTATATAAATTTAATTCTTTCATTTTAAAATTCTTTACATTAAGTATACTTCTTAATTAATTCACATAATATTTCTTTAAAATACTTTTAAAATGAAGCAAAAATTTACAGTTTTATTTGATCTTGATGGTACTCT
>CABXUR010000033.1 GCA_902515485.1 uncultured Pelagibacteraceae bacterium
AACCATGACCATGTCTGCGCCTTCCTTAATATCAAGTGCTACCTCTCTTAAAGCTTCATCACTATTTTTAAAGTCCATTTGATAAGTTTTTTTATCACCTTTTAACGATCCTTTTGAACCTACGGCATCTCTAAATGGTCCATAAAAACTTGAAGCATATTTTGCTGCATAAGACAAAATTTGAACATTTTGATAATTTGATTTATCTAAAGCTTTTCTAATTTTTCCAATTCTACCATCCATCATATCGGAAGGTGCCAATACATCACATCCAATCTCTGCTTGTAATAAAGATTGATTGACCAAGACTTCTATCGTTTCATCGTTTATAATTTGATTTGATTTAATTAATCCATCATGACCATGTGATGTGTATGGATCAAGTGCCACATCGCACATTATCCCAATTTGATTTTTATATTTTTTTTTAATTTCCAGGATAGCTTTGCAAACTAAATTATTTTCATTTAATGATTCTGATCCAATTTCATTTTTTAAACTATTTTTGGTTTTTGGAAAAAGAGCAACCATTGGGATACCAATTTTTAATGCTTTATCAATGATTTGAGACAATCTATTGATTGTATATCTATATACGCCAGGCATTGTAGTTATTGTTTCTTTTTTATTAGATCCATCAATTAAAAATACAGGCAAAATAAAGTCATTTGAAGTAAGTGTATTTTCTTGAATTAATCTTCTAGACCATGACTGTTTTCTAGTTCTTCTTAGTCTTAAGCTAGGATATTTTCCAGTAATCATGTTTTAATTTTCTTCCAAATTGCGACAAATGTAATATACACATATACAATAAAAAAGGTACAAAGCAATCACGATGAGTATTGAAAATTCTAAAGTAATTGATTTAAATCTTAAAAAAGATGAGAGGATATTAAACTTTAGTGATTTTCAAAAACAAGAAATAAAATTTGATATAAATAAATTACAAGAAGCCTACCATCAAATTGTAAAAATAAAAAAATTTGAAGATGCGGGAGTAACACACTTTGGGGCTATATCTTTAACCCAAATCCCTGGAGATCCAGATTCTATAAAGGGCAATAAAGCTCGTGGAATTTTTTGGACTAAACCTGATAAATCTGGAAAAGAAGTTACTAGAGATGAAATGATTGACGAGTCAAGATATTCTGAATTTGTAAAAGATTATGAAAATACTTATTTTAAACATGTGTATGATATTTTATCATCAAAATATAAATTAGGTAGAATGAGAATTCTACTTAAAGAACCTAGGTCAACATTAAGTTGGCATAGAGATCCTGAACCAAGATTGCATATACCAATAATTACAAATCCTGGATGCATAATGGTTATAGATAATGTTGCAAAGCATATGCCTGCAGATGGTTCAGTTTGGATAACTAATAACACTAAATATCATAATGCGTTTAATGGAGGTGAAGAAAACAGAATTCACCTGGTAGCTTGCGTATTAGACTATAAATTTAATTAATTTGAGAAAAATATTCATTGCATCTGATCACGCTGGATTTGATTTAAAAGAAATGATTAAAAAATATCTCTCAAAAAAAAAATTAACTTTTCAGGATTTAGGACCAGAAAATGATAAAAGAGTAGATTATCCTGAATATGCACATAATGTCGCAAAAAAAGTAAAAGTTAATAAAGATAATGTTGGAATTTTAATTTGTGGGTCGGGAACTGGCATGAACATTGTAGCAAATAAACATAAAAATATACGCGCAGCTCAATGTTTTAATTTAAAATCAACTAAATTATCAAGATTGCATAATGATGCAAACATCATTACATTAGGGTCAAGAATAATATCAAAAAAAAATGCCTTGAATTTTATTGATATTTTTTTAAAAACTAAATTTGAAGGTGGCAGACACTCTAAAAGAATAAGGAAAATTTAAATATGTCTAGTGAAAAAAATTACTTAAATGATAATTACAAAAGTTTTTTTGAGGATAGTTTATCAAAAAAAGATCCAGAATTACATAAAGCTATTCAAGATGAATTGTTAAGGCAACAACAACATATTGAACTAATAGCTTCTGAAAACATAGTTTCACAAGCCGTATTAGAGGCACAAGGTTCAGTTCTCACAAATAAATATGCCGAAGGTTACCCAGGAAAAAGATATTATAATGGATGTGAACATGTTGATGTTGCAGAAGATTTAGCAATTGAAAGATTAAAAAAATTATTTAATTGTAAATTTGCAAATGCTCAACCTCATTCTGGTGCGCAAGCTAATGGTGCTGTATTTTTAGCGTTATTAAGTCCTGGAGATACTTTTATGGGAATGAGTTTAAATTCTGGCGGACATATTACTCATGGACTAAAAATTTCAATGTCAGGTAAATGGTTTAATGCAATAGGTTATGACGTAGATAAAGAGTCGGAACTTATAGATTATGATAACGTAGAAAAACTTGCATTAGAACATAAACCAAAATTAATTATTGCTGGGGGTAGCGCATATTCAAGAGTAATTGATTTTAAAAAATTTAGAGAAATTGCAGACAAAGTTGGTGCCTACTTAATGGTAGATATGGCACATTTTTCTGGTTTGGTTGCTGGAAAAGGTTATCCAAATCCTTGTGATCATGCTCATGTCGTAACATCTACAACTCATAAAGTATTTAGAAGTGCTAGAGGTGGAATAATTTTAACTAATCATGAAGACTTAGCAAAAAAATTTAACACTGCTGTTTTTCCAGGATATCAAGGTGGACCTTTAATGCATATTATAGCAGCAAAGGCTGCTGGATTTTTAGAAGCTCTTCAACCTGAATTTAAAGATTATATTCAATCAGTACTAGCTAATGCTAAAATATTAGCTGAAACATTAAAAAATAATGGTTTTAAAATTTATTCAGATGGAACTGATACACACTTAATGCTTGTTGATTTAAGACCTTATAATGTTAAAGGAAATTTAGCTGCAGAGAGTTTATCAAGAGCTAATATAACTTGTAATAAAAATGGTATTCCATTTGATACTGAAAAACCTATGATAACTTCTGGTATAAGACTTGGTACACAAGCAGCTACAACAAGAGGTTTTGGTTTAAATGAGTTTAAAACAGTAGGAGAGCTAATTACTAAAACATTAAAGGGTTTATCTGAAAACCCAACAGATAATAGTAAAATTGAAGATGAGGTGAGAAATGAAGTTATATCTTTAACTTCTTCGTTTCCTATTTATAAAAATTTATAATTAATGATTTGCTCTATATGCAAGAAAGGTGAGACATCAGTTGTTGACTCACGTCCTACAGAAGATGGTACAGCCATAAGAAGAAGGAGATTATGTGTTTGTGGAGCCCGTTTTACTACATTTGAAAGAGTTCAGTTTAGAGAAATAATGGTTGTAAAAAAGAATGGAAGAAAGTCATCTTTTGATCGAGATAAATTATCTAAATCAGTTTATATAGCGCTAAAGAAAAGACCAATAGACACTGAAACTGCTGAAAAATTTATTAGTAAAATTTCACGTGCATTAGAAGAATTAGGACAAAGTGAAATTTCTACAAATACAATTGGCACTATGGTTATGGAAGGGCTAAAAGAATTAGATCCAGTTGCATATGTCCGTTTTGCATCAGTTTACAGAAACTTTAGAGAAGAAAAAGATTTCGTTCAATTCGTGGACAAACTTGATGTCTACAAAAAAAGATAAATTTTCAATTAAAGATAAATTTTATATGGATCTTGCTTTAGATTTAGCAAGATCTAGAGAAGGACTAACTGGAACTAATCCATCTGTTGGCTGTATTATTGTTAAAAACGATAAAATAATTTCAGTTGGGCAAACATCTTACAATGGTAGACCGCATGCTGAATCAAATGCAATTAAAAATAGTGTTGAAAATTTAAATGATGCAACAATGTACGTAACATTAGAGCCATGCTCTCATCACGGTGTTACACCTCCTTGTACGAGTTCAATAATAAGATCAAAGTTAAAAGAAGTTATTTATTCAGTTATTGATGTTGATCAAAGAGTTAAAGGCAAAACATATAAAATATTAAAATCAAAAAAAATCAAAGTTCGAAAAGGTTTATTGGAAGAAAAAGTTAAACATTTTTATGTTCCATATTTTTTTAACAGGCAGAAAAAATTACCATATGTTAGTGGAAAAATTGCAATTTCAAA
>CABXUR010000034.1 GCA_902515485.1 uncultured Pelagibacteraceae bacterium
CTAAGAAATGATCTTAACGCTCTTTGAAAGTCATAACCAATATCATCTTTAATTTGAACTTGTCCTACTCCGTCTAATTCATACTCAACAGGATCTTCAGCAGTTAAAATATTTAAATGAGGTTTTGATACTTCTTTTAAAATACTATAAAGAGTTGTTGTTTTACCCGAACCTGTTGGACCAGTTACCAATACAAGCCCTTGTGTTCCATGAATTGCTTTTCTCAAATTTTTTAAATCCTGTTCCTCAAAATTTAATTGTTCTAAACTTATGTCTCCTGCATCTTTGTTTAGAACCCTCATTACAATTCTTTCATTAGTTGCTGTAGGTAAAATTGAAAGACGAAGGTCAATTACCTTACCGTCAATTTTAAAAGGAATAGCTCCATCTTGAGGTAACCTTCTTTCAGCAATATCTAATTTACCCATAATTTTAAATCGAGTAACAACTGCCCCATAGTTTGAGTGTAAAAATTTAGCAAAGTGATCTTGCTCAGTTAAAATACCATCTAGTCTATATCTAACTCTTGATGAAAATCTATATGGCTCTATATGAATATCTGATACCCCAGCCTTAATTGCTTCTGCAACTACAGCTGTACTAAATTTAATTACATCTGACTCGTTTTCAATTGCTTCTATCTCTTCCTCTGGAGCTTCATCAAGAAGTTCGGCGCTCTCATCAACATCATAATCAAAGGTTTTAGTTTTTTCTGCATTTGCCTGCTGAATACTTTGAATTGTTGTTTCTCCATCTTTAGATAATAAATCAATAAAACTTGAAATTTGAGAAATTTTAGATGCATGAAGCTCGATTTCTTTTTTTGTAATGGTTTTAAGATTTCTCATTAAACTTAATTTTGAGCTATCAGGAATTGCTATATGCAATATTTCTCCATCAATTTTAAAAGGAGCAATAAAATTCATATTAATATAATTAGATGGAAGAATAGTTTTTAATTCGTCAGTAATCTCTATAGTTGAAAGATCAATTACATCTAATGATTGCTCTTTGACTAATAAATCTAAAATTTTATCTTCGTCAGTTAATTCTAATTGAAATACAGCCTCTAACTGTGTTTTATTTTCATCAGTAGAAATTTTTTTAATATTAATTAAATCTTTTCCTGAAATCACATCTTGGTCAATCAGAATATTAATCAAATTAACTTCAGCTTCTCGACTTATATTAATCATTATAAAATTCTTGGTGCTATAAATACTAAAAGTTCATCCAGAGTATCAGAAGCTGTCTTGCCTTTAAATAAATTTCCAATTACTGGCATATTTCCAATTCCTGGTGTTTGTTCTTTACTATTTGCAACATTGTTCTTTTTAATTCCACCAATAACAACTATGTCGCCATCAGCTACTAATAATTTAGTTACGATTTCCATCTTATTGATCGGAGGCTCATCTCCACCTGCAGCTCTATTAGGAGTATCGTTATTAACTTGTATTGTTAATAAAACATTTCCATCACCAATAATACTTGGTGTGACTTCTAGTTTAAGTGCTGCTTCTTTAAATGATGTAGATGTTGTGCCATCAGATGTTGTCTGATAAGGAATTTCCTCACCTTGTGTGACTGTCGCCGCTTGATTATCAATAGTGAAAATTTTCGGATTAGAGATTGTTTTTGCCATACCAAATTTTTCAAGTGCAGTAATCTCTGCTTTTAAAACTGCTGAACCTGTTTTTTTCAAAATTCCGATACCACTTGTTGCTCCGACCGTTGCAAAATCAGTTAATTGATCCGATGTTGATTGTAATGCAGCTGTTTCTGTTGATATTGCATTTCCTGCTGTACTACCATCGCCTCCTGTAATACCTCCTAATTGATTTCCCCTTCTAGAATAATAACCACCTAATCTTGTTCCTAACGCTCTTTCAAAGTCTGAATTAGCTTCAACAATAAATGCTTCTATTAAAACTTGCTTAGTTCTAACGTCAATTTCTTTAATTACTTTATCTACAACATCTAAATCTTTTTCTTTACCTCTTACAATTATAGATCTTGTTGTTATTTCCTCGGTTATTTGTATAGGACTATAGCCGCCACTTTCACCACCAGATTGAGCTGTAAATAATTCATCTAACGTAGCTTTAGCTTGAGCTGGGCTTATGTAATAAAGTCTAAATATTTCAGAGAATATTGGTTCAACACTGTCTTCTAATTCAACTTTTTTCTTAAGCGCAGATGCCCTTGATGATTTATAGCTCTCTTGCTGGGTTAAAGTTTCAGGAGAATGAATTCTTATCAAGTTACTATTAATATCTACATCAGATGCATAATTTTTCATATCAAGTAATGCCTGAAGAGCTTTATCCCATGGAACATCTACTAGCTCAGCAGAAATTGCACCTGCAACCTCATCGCCAACTAACATATTTATTTCCCCAATTTTACCCATTAATTTCATTGTTTCTTTAAAATCTAAATTTTGAAATTTAAGAGTTATTCTTTGTTTTAATTTTGGGTATTGATCAGAAATTATCAAATAATTTCTCTGCTTTTGAGATGATATTTTTTTTCTTTTTCCTAATTTTCTAGTATCGCCCTCAATGGGTTTTGGACCCATTTCTAAGGTCTTTGCTATTTCAGATTTTCCAGCTGTTCTTATATCGTCTTTTATTAGTGGAGTGTTATGCTTAAACGGTTTGTTATATTTTGAATTAACACATCCATTTAAAATCAATGCGATACTCATTAATACAAATATAGAGAAGTATTTTTTAATATTCATTTGCTTCCCTTATTTGATTGTTAAAATCTATGATTAGATAAGATTTGTCATCTTTTACAAAAATTGCTTCATTAAGTCTTAAATCTACTAATTTAATTTTTCCTAAAAATTGACCTATTGTTAAATTTACAAATTCTCCACTTGAATTTACAAGAGAAATATAACTATGATCTTTACCAGATATTAATCCTGCTAATTTAAAATTATATAAACTCATTATATCATCTACTTCGTCATCAGGAATATTCATGTTTGCAGTTGAAGAAGCTTCGTTTCCAGCAAAAGGATCGTTTAAAGGAACTTCTTCATCATCAACATTATTTTCTAAATCTTTTATGACTTCCTTTGCTTTTTCAACAACTTCACCATGATTGTCAGCATTTGAAACGCTGAAAGATAAAAATCCAAAAATAATAAAGATTAATATTTTAAAAAAATTCATCTGGAAGTCCTACTATTGTTAAATTTCCTTTTGCAACTATCGCTCCGGTTGAACTCTCTTGTACAATACTTATCACCTCTTTGTCAAAATTTAGCATCTTTTTAGATTTTGAAATATCTCTCTTAAACTTGATATAACCTAAAAAATTACCAGTTATTTCATATTCAACGGGAATTTTGTAATAGGACACATCCTTTAAATTTAATACTGCTTGTTTGGCCTTTCCTTTTTTAAGAACTGGCTCAGGCTCTTGCTTTTCAATTTTTGAAATCACTAAACCATTAACTGCAGCGAATTTACTTAGACTTGAATATAAATCCTCTACTTCAGCTTTCGAATGAAACAAAGCTGAAGAACTTTCAAATTCAGGTGTAATTTTTTTTATCTTTGCTTTCATTGAAACAATTTCATTATTAAAAGTCAGGATCTCATTTTCTTTTAAAAGTTTATCAACATGTTGGGCTTTTTTTTCATTAACAATCGGATTTAAAACAGCGTAATAAATTATTAAAAAAAGAATTATTGCAAAAAAACCAATACCAAATTTGATATAAGTTTTTTTATCAACTCCAGCTAACTTTTCTTTAATATCAGCAACGTTTATATTTTTTAAATCAATATTTTTTAAATCCATTAACTTTTCTCCAATACACAGGCTATTCTAAAACCCTTCATTGTAATTTGACCAGCTTGTTGATTTGGTAAACTCATGCTTGCAAGTGATGCATTTGATATAAGTTTTTTACTATTTAAATTATCTATAAGTTTAAGGATATCTTGATCACTATATGCTTCTCCCTCAATTATCAC
>CABXUR010000035.1 GCA_902515485.1 uncultured Pelagibacteraceae bacterium
TTATGATAAATAGACCTAGATAAGTCCAGTTATCAGGAAGTTCACGAAAGAAATAATAGCCTATTAAAACATTTGGGATTATCTCAGTATAGCCTAAAGGAGCTAATTTAGAAGCATCAGCATATTTGAGTGATAATATTAAAAATAAATGACCTATACAGGCGAAAACACCTATACCAGCCATTAATGACCATTGATTTAATGATGGTTTAACCCAATAAAAAGGAATAATTGCTGAAACAAGTATGGCCCCTACCATTCCAGTCATTAAAAGAGTAAGAAGTGGATTATCTGAAGTGCTTAATTTTCGAGTTATGATTAAATAAAAACCATAAAGAATGCCTGTTCCTAAAGCAGCCAAACTAGCAAAATTTAACTCAACAAAACCAGGTCTAATAACTACTAAAGAACCAATAAATCCAATAACTACAGCTGTCCATCTTCTAAAGCCAACTTTCTCACCAAGTATAAAAGGTGAAAATGCTGTAACAATTAATGGAGCTATAAAACATAATGTTAATGCTTTGGCTAAAGAGATTACGGATATTGCGTAAAAAAAACAAATATTAGCAGAAAGTAAAATTAGACCTCTTAATATTTGCAATTTAGGCTTGTCAGACCATACCAGTTGTTTTTTAAAAAAAAAAATCATTATTGGAAGTGTAAAGACAACTGTAAAAAAATATCTTGCCCAAGTTATTTGTAATATTGGAAGGTCATCACTCAAATATTTAGCAAAACCATCCATGACAGGTAAAAACATCCATCCAAGTAAACTAAAAATAATGGCTTTCATAAGCCAATAGATACATTTTAATTGAAGTACTTTAAAGCAAAGAATACTACGATAGGTATAGTGATAAATGACATTAATGTTGAAACTACAATTGTGCTGGCAACACTATCAATAATTTTTTTTGGTGAGTAAATTGATGCAACAAGGTAATTTAATACTGCTGATGGCATTGAGCATTGAATTAGCAGAACACCCGCTGCAAATCCTGATAAATTAAAATATCTTATCAATAAGAAACCTACTATAGGACCAAGAACAACTCTACCTATTGACGATATTAAAGCTTTTTTAAAAGAAAAAACTTTAAATCGAGTAAGTGCAATTCCTAGAGACATTAAAATTAAAAATATGGTTGCATACATTAATAAAAAAGTTGTGTTTTCAATAAAGACTGGAGTCTTAATTTCAAAATAAAGTAAAAGAACAGAAATTATAATTGTATAAAATGGAGGGCTTTTAAGAATTACATCAAAATTAAATTTTCTAGCGGCAAGAAATATACCTAATGTGAAATGACTTAATATTATTAAGGCTGAAATTGCAGCTGCAACACCTAATCCTTGAGAGCCATATGCAAATAAACATATGGGCAAACCCATATTTCCTGTGTTAGGCATAATAAATGGAGGTAATTCACGAATGATATCTTTGGTATTAAGTAAAAATAAAAAAATTACACCAATTAGAGAAAAAATTATAATTGCAATCAAGTAATACCAGAAATAATCTTTGAAAATTATAAATGAGGTTCCCGTGGCTGTTAATGCATAAATAATCATTGCTGGTGTTCCTACATTAGCAGCAAAATTGGTTATAAATGTTGTATCTATCTTTGGATTTTTTTTTCCAAGATAGTAACCAATTCCGACAACAAAAAAGACGGGAAATAAAACTTCAAAAAGTTTAATATATAAATCCATTATTAATCGAGTAGTCTAATTAATATTGGATTTTTGAGTATATTCTTATTGTTCTTAAAAATAAATAAACAATTATTACAGTTTAGCTCTGACGTTTTGTGTGTAATTATGACTATAGTAGCTTTATTATTTTTTTTATCTGGAGTTTGAATAATTCTTTTTATTGAAATTTTATACTTAGCTAAACGATTTGTAATTTGAGATAATACGCCTGGTTTATCCTTAACTTCAAATCTTAAATATAAAGAATTAACATAATTATTTGAATTATATGGTTTTAAAGATTTAAGTTTTGAAGCACTTACACCAAATGGTTTTTTAATATTACCTCTTAAGATAGATAATAAATCAGACAATAGAGCTGAAGATGTGGGGCCAGGTCCTGCACCCTCCCCTTGTAAAATACTTTCACCAACTGGCATTCCTTCAATTATAACTGCATTCATTACTCCATTAACATTTCCTATGTAAGATTTTTTACTAACAAGACATGGGTGAACTGTTTCAAAAAGTTGATTATGTTTTAATTCAGAAATACCTAATAATTTAATTCTTAAATCTAGTTGGTTTGCTATTTTAATATCTTTTAATTCAATTTTTTCTATTCCCTCCATTAGACATTTATAAGATGAAATTTTACTATGAAATGACAATGCTGATAAAATTCTAACTTTTGCAAAAGCATCAAATCCATTTAAATCTAATTTAGGATTACCAGGTTCAGCATAACCAAGCTTCTGCGCTTTCTTAAGGACATCTGAGAAACTTAGATTTGAATTTTCCATCTCAGAAAGAATATAATTAGATGTACCGTTTAAAATTCCATACACTTTTGAAATTTTATTTGTTGCGAGTCCCTCTTTAATAGATCTTAATATAGGAATTCCACCTGCTACAGATGCTTCGAATTCGAGATTAACATTTTTTTTTTCAGCAAGTTTTGCTAAATTATTTCCATGTTTAGATATTAAAGCTTTATTGGGTGTAATTACATGTGTTTTATTTTTCAAAGCTGTTTCTACGATTTTTTTTGAAACACCATCAGATTGTCCAATTGCTTCAAACAAAATATCAATTTTTTTCTTGCTAAAAATTTCTAAAGGATTTTTAAAAAAATTTTTTTTATCAAATTTAAATTGTCTTTTTTTATTAATATTTTTTGCAGAAACAGCTACGATATTTATTTTTTTACCAGTTTTAATCTCAATATCTTTTTTTTTTAAATTTAATTCATTTAAAAGATAAATTCCAATCTGACCTAAGCCTACTACAGCAATATTAATTACATTTTTCATTGGTCTATATCTGGATATTTACTTTTTTTTGTATGGTCATCTATATAAATCTTATATTCCTCAAGTGTCATAGTTGTTATATCTTCAGTCTTTTTTAATATCTTAGATAGTTTTTTTTGAGTTTCTTTTCTTTTTTCTAGATCTTCTGTCCAATATTTAGAATCTTTATTAAGTGAACAATTATTTAAAATAAATAATAAAGACAAAATAAAAGTAAATTTCATTACAATGCAGTTTTTAAAGGAAAATTAAATTTCATATTTAAATTTTGTACAGCTTGACCTGCTCCACCTTTGATTAGATTATCAATAGCAGAAAGTATTACAATTTTATTTTTATATTTAGATTTACAAACTGATATATGGCAATTGTTTGTATTAATCACATCGTTAGTGCTGATTAAAGAATTTTTTTTTAAAATCTTAACAAAATTTTCTTTTCGGTAAAATGTTGAGAGTTTTTTAATGACATTTGACTGTGTAATACCATTTTCTAAATCTATATAAATAGTGCTTAAGATTCCTCTAAACATAGGTGAAAGATGTGGTGTAAAACTAAAATTAATTTTTTTCTTAGTATATTTTTTTAACATCTGATCTATTTCAGAGTTATGACGATGAAACCCAACACCATAAGCACTTAAAGATTCATAAAGATTTTTATCTTTATATTTTTTATGAACTCCTCTACCGGCTCCTGAGTAACCTGATTTAGAATCCATAATTATATTTTTTGCTTTTACTAAATTACTTTCAAAAAGAGGTATTAGAGGTAACAATAATGATGTAGGATAACATCCTGGGCATGAAATAATTTGATACTTGCTTAATTCTTTACCGTTAATTTCTGGAAGAGAATATATGCTTTTTTTTATTAATTTTTTTGCTCTATGCTTTTGCTTATACCATTTAAGATAATCAGATGTT
>CABXUR010000036.1 GCA_902515485.1 uncultured Pelagibacteraceae bacterium
TCCCTTGGACTTTAAATTGTGCTAAGATTTATATTGTAAAGAGCGATACATAACTCGTCGTTATGAATTTAGTTAGTTTGCGAAAGTGGGATCGGTCGTCTTTTTTTAAATTAGAAAGTTTAAAGGAGGAAGCATGAAATTTGGATACTTTTGTAATACAACTAACTGGACACACAAGCCTTATCACGAACTATTAGACGAAACTAGAGAGATCACAGAATATTGTGATCAAAATAAATGGGACTCTATTTGGTACACTGAGCATCATTTTAACCATGAAGGTATGGAGTCTTTAACAAACCCATTAATGATGGGTGTTGATGCAGCAGCAAGAACTAATCAAATTAGAATTGGTCAAGCCTGTAATGTGATAACATTTCATAATCCGATAAGAATGGCTGAAGATATTGCCTTATTAGACCAACTATCAAAAGGAAGAGTTGAGATAGGAATTGGTAGAGGAATTTATGGACGAGAGGCTATAAATCTTAATAAAGAAGCTGACATGAAAGATCAGGCAAAAAATTTTAGATTGTTTGAAGAAACATTAACAATTTTAAAAAAAGCTTGGAAAGAAAAATTTTTTAATCATAAAGGTGAATTTTATACTTATCCAGCACCTAATTATGTATGGCAACATGATATGAGTCCGCCAAACAAAGATTTGGTAAACCTTGAAACTAATGTTATGGAAAATATTAGTGTTCTTCCAAAACCTTATCAAAAACCTTTTCCTGCTATTCATCAAGTAGTAGATGGGATACGATCTATAGAATGGGCTGCTCAACAGGGTTTAAATATTATAATGTGGATACCAACAGTAAAAGCTCTAAAAATTAAATTTGAAGCTTTTAAAAATGCTAAGTCTGAGTCTGAAAAAAGAAATGTTCCAATGGGTGAAGGTATTTCTTTAGTGAGAGATATGTTTGTTGCAGACACAATGGAAGAAGCTAAAGAAAAAGCTGGTCAACATATGGTAGATTATATGAAGTGGGTTTGTCACTGGAGAGGTCTTGGAAATCATATGGACCCAGGTGAAGAACTACCTGAAACAAAAGGAAAATTAGATTTACTTAATTATGAATTTTTACATAAACGAAATATGCTGTTTGGAACTCCTGAATACGTAATAGATAAAATTCATGAACTAAAATCTGAATTAAACTTACAAAATTTACAAGTTTGGTCAAATTTTCCAGGTATAAAACATGAGGATTGCATGAAAAGCATAAAACTTTTTACTGAAAAAGTTATGCCTAACTTCAAAAATGATATTGATACTGAAATAAAAAAAGTTTCGTGATCAAATCACGAAGTAAAATGTCTGGTGGTCAAGCTGCCATAAAATCTCTAAAAAAAGAAAAAGTTGAACATGTCTTTGGTCTTATTGGTTCTGCAACGATGGAAATGTTTGATGCTCTTTATCATGAAAAAAAGATAAAATTTATTGGTGTACGAGATGAAAGAACTGGCACTCATATGGCCGATGGTTATGCTAGAGCGTCTAATAAACCAGGTATTATTTTAGCTGGACAAAATGGTCCTGGAGCTACCAATTTAGTGACAGGTGTCGCTCAAGCAAAAGCTGCTTTCTCTCCAGTAGTTGCAATTGCAGGATCATACTCAACTAAAGATAAAGTTGAAGATGCTTTTCAAGGTCTAGATCAGCAATCTTTATTTAAACCCATCACAAAAAAAACTTGGACTGTTAAGAAATCTAAAATTATTCCTCAAGTAATTAGTGATGCTTTTAGACTAGCAATGAAGCCTAGAAGAGGACCGGTTTGCATTAATTTACCTAGAAATATTTTAGCAGCAACAGAGAACTATAATATAAATATAAAAAAAACCTTCATTTGATAGCGAAAGTCAACTTAAAGGAAACAAAGAAAAAATTACAAAAGCAGCAAAGATAATAAATCATGCAAAACAATTTGTGATAATTGCTGGTGGTGGGATTAAATATACTGCTAAATATTTAGAAGTGATTAAGCTTGCAGAATTATTAAATACACCAATAGTTACCGCTGCAGGTCATGGAGATGCCATACCATTTAACCATAGACTTAACGCAGGCCAAATGGGGCCACGTGGAAACCCTGTTGCATCAAGGCTTGTAAAAGAAGCAGATGTTATTTTGGCGATTGGAACTAGGTTAGGTTTTAATTCTACTTTTTATAGTTACGATAATATCAATAAAAAAGCAAAAATTATTCAAATTGAAATTGAAAAGAAAATGCTTGGAAAATATTTTCCAGTTATTCTAGGTATTAATGCTGATGCAGCCACAGCCACTAATCAAATATATAATGAAATCAAAAAACAAAAAATAAAACTAAATATAAAAGATTGGACAAATGAATTTTCAAAACAAAGAGAAGATTTTTTAACTGATAGAGAAAATAATAATCTAGGTAAAAATTTTCCTATTCAACCAAAAGGTTTGTTTAAACAATTAAGAAAAGCTTTGCCAAAGAATACAGCTATTACTTTAGATGCAGGAACTTTATGTTTACAAGCAACAGATGCTCTTGAATATTATAATCCTCCCTCATTATTCACACCTTTAGATTTTGGTTTAGTAGGTTTTTCTTTTGCATGTGGTCTTGGAGTTAAGATAGCAAAACCAAAAAAAACTGTTGTTAGTTTAATGGGAGACGGTGGATTTGGTATGACAATATCTGAATTAAGTACAGCAGTAGAATATGGAATTAATACAACTACCATAGTAATGAATAATCAAAGCTGGGGAGCAGAAAAAGCCTACCAAAAAGATTTTTTTGGGAAACGATACTTGGGTGCAGACATCAGTAGCCCTTCATTTGATAAAGTTGCAGAATTATATGGTGCAAAAGGCTTTAAAGTAAAAAAAATTTCTGAAATAAGTGAGGCAGTTACAGCTGCAATAAAATCAAATAAACCTGCAGTGGTTGACGTTGATGTTGACCCAAGTGCATTATATAGTTTTAGAAGAGATAGTTTTAAACATAGGCAAAAATAAATGTCACAAAAAGATATTGGAAATAAAATCCCAATTTATAAATTAAAGGCAGGTAAAGAAGTTGAGGATTACTATGACGAATGGACAATTGAAAATAAATATGACAAAGATATGGTTGATTGGAAATATTCTGGACCTCAAGAATCGGTTGCCCTTTTTAAAAAACATAATTCTAAAAAAGAAATTAAAATTTTAGATGCAGGTTGTGGAACTGGCTTAGTAGGTGTTGAGCTGAAAAAGAATGGATATCTAAACTTAGATGCCGATGTTCCTGTTGTCATCTAGTATTATTTGGGTTCAATACCCATTTCTTTCATATCTTGATATCTGTCACCAGTTCTTGCATGAGCTCTTCCGCTTGAAGCACCACCTATAGCAATTATTATTTCGTCATCAAATGGAGCATCATGAATGGTAAATTCATGAGTTAAATAATAAGGTCTTAATCCTGAGTCTGTTTTGTGCATCATAGGTATTGAAATTTTAGATCCAGCCGGACTTCTAGTATTTGTAAAACTTAAATAAGAAGTTCCACCAACTGCATCCCTAAATTTATTCCCAAATCTTAATGTATGAATAAAAGCGGATGCATGTTCTATCTCACCATTTAATCCCACCACACCTGCTTTTCCATAGGCTAATATTTTTTCAGGAGATCCAATTTCTTTAATAAGCTCGGGTACCAATAAATCACCTAATTTTGGAGCTAAGTCTAAAATAGTAGGTCTTAAGTCTTCAACAAAACCTTGTCCATGCCAAGGATTTTTAAAAACAGCCGCAACTGAAACTAACAAAACTGGTTCTTTAGCTTCTTTACCACCTTCGATAAAAGTTTTATCAACAAATTTTGTAAATTTTCTTAAATTAATTTCCATA
>CABXUR010000037.1 GCA_902515485.1 uncultured Pelagibacteraceae bacterium
AACATCAATAATTACAGCGTTTAGCCCCCCTTTTTTAATTATTGAAGTATAACTATTGATGTCAGATAATTTTGATGCAACAAACAAAATATCCATTGTGTTTGCTTTTTCATCTTTATTTATAACTTGATGGAATATTGAATAATCTGCCAAATTATCAGTTAGCTGAACTAAATTTTCCCACAATGAATCTGTTTCTATTGCTTTTTTTAATTCTTCATCACTCATTAACGGAGCGGTAACAACTCTTATAATTGCACTGGTAACTGGGATAGCTATAGCAGCATTTGTAGTTGAAATTTTTGATTTTTGTAAAGCAACTTGTAACTGTTCACCTATATGATCTGGATTATCTAAAACTGTTCCTCCTTCTGGAAGACCTTCAACTTTATGAACAAAAAATTTCTCAAGAACCCACTGATTTGATTTATTAGCTGATAGTTGTGCCAATCTTATTTCTTCAGGGGTTAACTCAACACCAACTACCTCTTCACCTTGAACAGCCTGTTTTCCTAATCTATTTTTTAAAAAATTATCAAAAAATCCCTTTTTCTTTTTTTCAACACTCGTTGGCGGTACCGCTTGTTGCCCATCTTTACTTTTTTTTTTAAATAAATTGCTAAATGGATTTTTCATTTTAATTTTTTTGTTTAATACAACAGTTAATATTAATAGTACCTTAAATAAGGTAAATCAACTATAACTCGAAATACTCAAATTAGGTTTTTTTAAATATAATTATTTGAAAATCCTTTTAGATAATATACACAAATGGTTAATT
This sequence comes from uncultured Pelagibacteraceae bacterium, assembly GCA_902515485.1. Taxonomy (GTDB): domain Bacteria; phylum Pseudomonadota; class Alphaproteobacteria; order Pelagibacterales; family Pelagibacteraceae; genus Pelagibacter. The sequence goes on from CABXUR010000037.1 coordinate 782, forward strand.
ATTATGTTTGAAAAATTAGAAGAATTAGCAAAAAATAATAAAAAAATTTCAGACTTTCATATCAGAGCCGGATCGCCTCTAGCTTACCGTCAAACTGGTGAAATAATTATGGTTCAAGAGGTATTGGTTAAACCTCAAGATCTTAAAGATTTACTTTCAATGAACTGTAATGAATCTGAATTAGAAAGATTTGAAAATACTCATGAGCTAGACTCAGCAGTGATGCTTAGCGGCTTAAGATTTAGAGCAAACTTTTATAAAACAATTAATGGACCTGCTGCAGTTTTAAGAAGAGTTGAAAGTAAAATTCCAGATATGGGACAATTTGATTTACCACAATCACTTTATGATATTGTTGATTTCCACAAAGGTTTAGTTTTAGTAACTGGTCCGACCGGGTCAGGTAAATCAACTACACTTGCAGCGATCGTAAATGAAATTAATAAAACAAGAACAGCAAATATTTTAACAGTAGAAGACCCTGTTGAATTTGTTCATCATGATAATAAAAGTATTATTTCCCATCGTGAAGTTGGAAAACAAACTCAATCATTTGCTAACGCATTAAAAGCTGCATTAAGGGAAGACCCAGATGTAATTTTAGTAGGAGAGATGAGAGACTTAGAAACTGTTAGTCTTGCATTAACCGCTGCTGAAACTGGTCACTTAGTTTTTGGAACTTTGCACACTAGTGGTGCACCAGCTACAATCAATAGAATTATCGATGTCTTTCCACCTGAACAACAAGAACAAATTAGAGCACAAATTTCTACATCTCTAAAAATGGTAGTTACACAAAGATTGCTAAAAACTAGAGATGGCGCAGGAAGAGTTGGTGCTTTTGAAGTTATGAAATGTACACCCCCTATTCAAAATTTAATACGTGAGGCAAAAATTCACCAGATCCCAAGTATAATGCAAACATCCGTAAGAGATGGTATGATTACTATGGAAAAATCATTAGAAGAATTAGTTAAATCTGGGAAGATAGATCAAAGTGCTGCAAGATCAGGACATTAAAGGCTTTACACTTTTAGAATTGTTGGTTGTTATTGCAATTGTCTCACTTGTAACTGCAATTGGTTTACCAAACTTCAATAGTTGGAAAACAGAAAGAGAAGTTAGAGTTGGTGCAGAAAAAATTGCACAAGTATTATCAGGTGTAAATGCTCAAACTAAAAGAGGAACATTTCCTTATGTTCAAATGCATATTAATGCAAACATTTCTATTTCTGGAGTTGCTGGCAACTATCCTGGAACTGTAGTTCTTGGAAGAGGAATGACCAGAACAAATCTTTCTAAAAAACTTAACTCTGGAAAATTTCCAGATTGTGATACTAACTTAAGAACTGTTGCTGGTTCATGGGAGGCAGAACCAACTTATGAATATAAGTTAAAAAATATATACTTACATGTAAAAAATATTAATGCTGTTTGTTATTCGGCTGATGAAACCTATTACGCTACAACTGACGAAATAAACAAAAATAAGAATATTATATTAAATCAAGGGTCAACAGACCAATATATTATTGTTTGTTCTGCCACAGAACCAAATGCAAAATCAGCTGGTAAGTGTCCTGTTACTAAAAGCGCTGGTTTAAAACGACCAGCTTATTTGATAGAATGGTCAAGATTTGGTAATGTTAAAAGGCACAAATGGAACGGAGATGATTGGATTCGATAATTTAAGTATAAAAAAAAAAGCTAATGAGAGAGGAATAACAATTTTAGAGGCATTAGTTTCTACTGCCATAATTGGTATTGGCTTTGTTGCAGTTTTTCAAATGGTTCAATATTCAATTCGTTCAATCGATGTTTCTGGTGAAAGAACTAAGATGAATTATTTAGTAGGCATGGTCGCTGAAGATATTATTTCAGATAAAGATACTGAAGATGAAAAGAAAAACGTATTTTTAGATAAATTGATTGAAAAAAAAAAGGATGCATCAATAAAAGATAAGACTAATTCATGGGAGCTTGGTTGTGAAGTAAAACCCACAAAACCAAAAGATTATGCTAAAAATGTATTAGAACTTAAACTACAAAAATGGAAATTCAGATTTGCTGATGATAGATTAAAATGTAGAAGCGATAAAGATACGAAAGCATTAAAAGTTTTTGATATTTGTAATAATAAAGTTTCAGGAAAAAGTTGTAATTACCAAAATCAAGATACAAAATCTGCAATTTATGAAGAGCTTTATATTGGAAGAATGGAGGCAAAAATAAATGATGGTAGAAAAACAAAGTATTTATATTTTCCAATCAAATAATGAAATCTAATAAATCAATATCTGGAATTACTTTAATTGAAATATTAATTGGTATTGTCATATCAATGATCATGATGGGTGCAATGTTTACATCATACACAGTTGTAAATAACTCATATAGCCAAGTAAGCGATAAAGCTAAAATTTCACAGTCTGCAAGAAATCTTGTTGGTATGATAATTAAAGATGTTCGGATGGCAGGTTTTAAATATTTTAACGATAACGTTAAAGAAACCAATGATCTTATTCCAATTAAAATTACAAAAGCTCAGAAAGGTGATTTTGGTAAAAAATGTGATCAAATTGAAATTGTTTATGGAGATGTATATTTCAATGCAGCCAAAACTCCACAATACACTTATGAAAGATTTAAAGTAAGTTATTTTTGTGAAGAATCTAAAATTATCGATAAAGCAAATTCAAGTGGTAATGTAAGTTATATTAAAGCACTGGCAGTTTATAAAAAAAAAGAAAAGTGGGATAACAATGCCTCAAAATGGTTAGATCCTGATACAGATTTAAGACCAACAGGTTCAGGAAAAGATGAAAGAACTTATAGTAAAGAAAAAGTTGTTGATTATGTACAAGATTTAGTTTTTCACGCTATTGATGAAAATGGAAATCTCATAGACCCTCCTCCAACTGCAACTAATACAAAAAAAGAATTCATTTATAAAATTAAAACTGTTG
>CABXUR010000038.1 GCA_902515485.1 uncultured Pelagibacteraceae bacterium
ACCATACCAAATTTAAAATTAGTATTTTTAATAATTCGAATTGCTGTGTCGTTTGTACTTTTAACTTTTTTAAAATTAAATTTTTTAAATTTCATCAAATAATATTAATTCTTGAAACAACATCAACTAACTGACTTGGAAAAATGAAGTAAAGTAGAATTAATATTGTTGAAAAAGTAAGTGAAAATTTTAACCATAAGCTATGATCTTCATCATATCTTTCTTTTTCTTCGTCAAAATAAATAATTTTTATTATTCTTAAATAATAAAATGCAGCTACAACAGTTGATAGCAAACCTACTACAGCCAGGAAGAACATAGACTGCTCTATTACTGCTTTAAAAATATAGAATTTTGCAAAAAAACCAGCAAGTGGTGGGATTCCAGCTAATGAAAAAAGAATTACTAGTAAAGATAAAGACAATAAAGGATGATTTTTAGAAAGCCCTGAAAGATCTTCGATATCCTCATAATATTTATTATTTCTTTTCAACATTAATAAGCACGAAAATAGCGCTAAATTCATAATTATATATATTGTTATATAAACAATTGAACTCTGAATTCCATCATTAGTTCCAGCTGCTAATCCAGCTAACGCATAACCTATGTGACTAATCGAACTGTAAGCTATAAGTCTTTTTATATTAGTTTGACCTATTGCAGCAATTGCTCCAAAAAGCATAGAGGCGATTGATAAAAAAACTATTATCATTTGCCATTGATCTATTAAATTTAAAAAAGGTACGTAGAGAAATCTAATGAATACTGTCAAGGCAGCAATCTTTGGTACCATCGTAAAAAATAAAGTAACAGATGTAGGTGATCCCTGGTAAACATCTGGCGCCCACATATGAAAAGGAACAGCAGAAATTTTGAAAGCTAAACCTACAAGAATAAATACTATTCCGAATGTTAAAACATATTCGTTGGAATTAAGTTGATCTGAAATTATGTCAAAATTTGTAGATCCTGAGAATCCATATATTAATGAACAACCATATAAAAGTAACCCTGATGATAGAGCACTTAAAACAAAATATTTTAATCCCGCTTCAGAAGATTGCAATTGATCTCGATTAAAAGTCGCTAATACATAAAGTGCCAAAGATTGTAATTCTAGACCCATATAAAAAACAATTAAATCATTTGAACTAATCATAACCATCATACCTAAAACCGAACTCAATATTAAAACAGGATATTCAATCTTAAATAACTTAAATGTTTGAAGATAATTTGTAGAAATAGTTAAAACTAAAAAGGCTCCGAGTAGAGTTATGATTTTCATCAATGAAGACATATGGTCTATTACAACACTATCTTTAAATAAAGTAACACGATCTATAGCGAAAGTTTCATTAATTGTTATTACTGCAGTTATTAAAAGTATTAACTGAGAAATGTTAAAAACAAGTTTAGAGCTTTCTTTTTTAAAAACTCCTAAAACTAATAGAAACATAATTGATAGTGCGATAAATATTTCAGGTAATATTAAATTAAAATTTTCCATATTATTTAATTAGTAAATTTTTATTATACATATCAATCAAATCATTGACCGAGACTTCAATTGTGTTAATTAAAGGATCAGGATAAAATCCAAAATACAAAGTAGGTATAGCTAAACAAGTTAATATAAAATACTCAGATCTATTTAGATCATTCATAGATTTTAAATCTGAATTAATTAATTTTCCAAATACAACTCTTTTATAAAGCCAAAGCATATATGCGGCACCTAAGATTACTCCTATACTTGCCAAAACAGCTACAAGGAAATTATCTTTAAAAACGGCCATTAAAATTAAAAATTCTCCAACAAATCCGCTTGTACCTGGCAATCCAAGAGCAGCAAGGGTAAAAATCATAAATAGTACAGAATATTTAGGAATAATTGAGACAATACCTCCGTATGAGCTAATTAATCTAGAATGCATTCTATCGTATACGACTCCAACACATAAGAATAAAGCTGCAGAAACTAATCCATGACTAATCATTTGAATTATACTTCCTTCAATGCCCTGTTGTTGGATAGTAAAAACTCCTAAAGTTACAAAACCCATATGAGATACAGAAGAATAGGCTATGAGTTTCTTCATATCTTCTTGCATTAAAGCAATTAATGAAGTGACGATAATTGCAATAACGCTTAAGGCATAAATTAAAGGCGTGAAAAATTCTGATGCAACTGGAAAAAGGCCTAATGAAAATCTTATAAATCCATAGCCAGCCATTTTAAGCAATATTGCTGCAAGTAAAACTGATCCTGCTGTAGGAGCTTCAACGTGTGCATCAGGCAACCAGGTATGAACAGGCCACATTGGTGTTTTTACTGCAAATGAACTAAAAAAAGCTAACCATAGTAGGTTTTGATATTTTGCGTCAATTCCCAATTCATATAGCTTGATGACGTCTGTAGTACCTGAGATCCAGTAAATTGAAATAATTGCAACTAACATTAAAACTGAACCTAACAAAGTATATAAAAAGAATTTAAATGCTGAATAAACCCTTCTAGGTCCACCCCAAATACCAATTATTAAAAACATAGGAATTAAACCTGCTTCGAAGAATAAGTAAAAGACTACTAAATCAAGAGCACAAAAAACTCCTATCATGAAACTTTCCAATATTAATATTGCGATTAGAAAATCTCTTAATCTTTTTTTAACTGAGTTGTTTACTGAAATAATACAAAGTGGTGTAATAAACGTAGTTAATATGATGAATAAAATTGAAATACCGTCAACACCTACTTTATAATTAATAAATCCTTCAATCCAATTTCTATCCTCAATAAATTGAAAATTAGATGTGGATTGATCAAAAAAGAACCATAAATAAATAGAAATTAAAAAATTAACAGATGTAGTAAAAAGAGAGACATATTTTGCTGTTGAGTTGTTCCCTTCTTTATCTTTAGTAAAGAATAAAAATAAAGCACCAATAGTTGGTAATAAAATTAAAGAAGATAAAATTGGAAAATTCATTA
>CABXUR010000039.1 GCA_902515485.1 uncultured Pelagibacteraceae bacterium
TAATCTCTTTTTTACTTTTATTTAAAAATAAATGTTTACCACTCCAGTTTTTTAAAACCTTTTTTTTTATTAATTTTTCTAAGAATCTTTTAAATGCTAAAGTTTTAGGTGAGATATATTGAGTTCCATGATCAAATCCTTTCGTTTTATCAAGCCTTTTAAAAGATGATCTACCACCAGGACCTCTAGCTTTATCAAAAAGATCGACCGAATGTTTTTTGCTAAGAAGATTTGCAATTGTTGCTCCTGAAATCCCTGAGCCAATTACACAAAAATTACTCATTTTCCAGCAACAGTCATGCCTTCAATCATTATAGTAGGTGAGTTAACTGAATATTTAAAGTCTAAATCATTCGCTATTGTTATATTTTTAAACATGTCGTTAAAATTTCCAGCTATTGTTATCTCATTTACAGGATGTTTAAATTCTCCATTTTCAATTAAGAAACCTGTAGCACCTACAGAATAGTCGCCAGTTACTAAATTGGTTCCATGACCAATTGTTTCTGTAATATATAAATTTTTAGAATTGATTTTTAATAATTCATCAAAACTCATTTTGCCATTTTCTAAATAAAGATTAGTGCTACCACCACTTCTACCATTTGATTTTAATTCTAGTTTTCTGCCATTATAAGTATCCACAAGATATTCTCTAAGAAACCCCTTTTCTACTAACTTTAGAGTTTCTGATTTAACGCCCTCTGAGTCAAAATATTGTGAGCCCAATCCTTTAACCAAGTCTGGTTTATCAAATATATTAATCGTGTCAGAAAAAACCTGTTGATCAATTTTATCTTTTAAAAAAGAAGTGCCTCTTGCAATAGCTGATGAGGATATCGCACTTGCAAAAGAACTCAGCAACCCTTTTGCAATTCTCTTATCAAAAATTAAACTTATTTTATCACTTCCAATTTTTTTTGGACTAAGCTTTTTTATTGTTTGTTCAGCAGCAATATTTGCTAAATTTTTTGGCTTTATAATATCGTTTAAATGACATCTGCTTGTAAATTCATAATCTCTTTCCATGCTATTTTCATCTTTAGCGACTGTCACACATGATGCGGTAAATGACGAAGATTTATAACCATTACAAAAACCATCACTATTTGCTAAAATAAAATTTCCTCTATTTTCCGAAAAACTAGATTCTGTATTTATAATTTTTTCATCTTTTGATGCTGTGTCTTCTAATTCTCTTAAATAATCTATTTTCTTATCATTATCTAAATGTGTTTCATCGTATAAATCTAATTCTTTAATTTCTTTTGCTAGCAAATCTTGATCGGGTAAGGAATTAAATTTATCTTTAGGTGTAATTTTTGTTGTTTTAATACATTTTTCAATCAAAGTTTTTAAATTTTCATCTAATAAATTTGATGAAGATATTGAAGATTTTTTTTTACCTACAAATGTTTGGATACTTATAGCTAGACTGTCAGATCTATTAGATTCATCTAAAGCCTTATTTCTAAAATTCACAGTCTCTGATATAGTATTTCCAACAGTTACACTTGCATCAGTTGCGCCTAATTTTTTTGCTAAATCTAGGCAATACGATGCTTTAGACTTCAAATATTCTTGATCTTTAATCATTATCTAGAGTCTGGTTCCGCCGACAGTCATTTTATCTATTAAAATTGAAGGCTGCGCTACTCCTACTGGAACACCTTGACCAGCTTTTCCACAAGTTCCAATACCAGGATCCATCATCATATCATTTCCAACCATTGATACTTCTTTTAAAATTGATGGACCATCTCCTATCAAAGTTGCTCCTTTAATTGGCGAACCAATTTTACCATTATTAATCTCGTATGCCTCAGTGCAATTAAAAACAAATTTGCCAGAAGTAATATCTACCTGACCTCCACCAAAACTTACTGCAAAAATTCCCCTATCAACTGATTTGATCATCTCATCTTGAGTATGTTGACCACTCATCATCATGGTATTTCTCATTCTTGGTAGAACGATATGTTTATAATTTTCTCTTCTTCCACTTCCAGTAGATTTTGTATTCATCAATCTTGCATTTAATCTATCTTGCATGAAATTTTTTAAAATTCCGTTTTCAATTAATACTGTTTTTTCAGTAGGTGTTCCTTCATCATCAATTGTTAAACTTCCTCTTCTTTTTCCAATAGTTCCATCGTCAACAATAGTTACACCCTTACTTGCAACTTTTTGACCCATTAAATTATGAAAAGCAGAGGTTTTTTTTCTATTAAAGTCTCCCTCCAGGCCATGACCTATAGCTTCATGAATTAAAATTGCTGGCCACCCAGGGCCTAACACTACTTTCATTTCACCTGCTGGTGCTGGTTTGCTATCCAAATTTACTGAAGCAATTCTTAATGCTTCTTCACAAACTTTTTTCCAATTATCATTTTTTAAATATTCATCATAAGATTGTCTTCCACCAATACCGTAAACGCCAGTTTCTTTTCTCCCATTTTTTTCAAGCATCACAGAAACATTAAATCTTATTAATGGTCTAACATCTGTTAAAGCTTCACCACCCGAACGTATAATTTCAATTGATTTTTGTTCTCCACTAAAACTTGCTGTAACCTGTTTAACTGAAGAGTCTTTTTTACGTAAATAATCATTAACTTTATTTAAAACCTCAAGTTTTGAGTCCAGTGATTTTTGTTCTATTGGGTTAATATCTTCATAAAATTTATTGTTAGTTTTTGGGATCTCATGATTATAAGTTCCTTTGCTTGATTTGAGAGTTGATTTAAGATTTTGTGAAGAATTTCTTAATGACTCCTTTGAAATTTCATTGGAATGAGAGTACGCAACCACCTCATTTGAAATAGCCCTAAATCCAAAACCTAAATCAGAACTATAATTTGAACTTTTAATTTTGTTATCATCCAATAAAATTGACTCTGATTTTGTATCTTCTAAATACAATTCGCCATCATC
>CABXUR010000040.1 GCA_902515485.1 uncultured Pelagibacteraceae bacterium
AAATTATTACTAGAAGAGGTATTAAAGTTAATACCAGGATATAAATTGGTATAATAAATCTTTTATAAAGTTCTTTAAAAATATTATTTTTATTTCTTTCACTACAATTTATAATTTTTGGATCTACTTTTCTTTTCTTTGAAGAGATTATAAATCTAACACATTTTAATAAATTATATGAAGAAAGTTCTTGCGTTTTTTGCTGAACAACAAATGAAGTGGTCTCAGTATTATTAATTGGGAAGTCTGATTTTGAAAAACTAAAATTAGTTATCTCATTATTCTTACTTGTTATAGTTTCACCATTAAATAAAACAAGTACTGGTAAATTATTAAACTCTGTAAAGTACCCTTTTTTTGCATAAGTTATTTGAAAATTGTCTCTACTTGTCTCTTTTTTTAAATATAGATTATATAAGTTACCCTCTTTATCTTTTTTTTCACTGTAGATTGTTACTTTTTTAATAGTGTCATTAAATCTTTTGGGTTTAATAAAGTTCTCATAAAAGTTTACTGTCGAGCTTCTTAAAAAAGATCTGGCTAGGTCCTGTGATTTTGGAACAATTATAGATGAAAATAACAGCTGTATGATCATCAATATAACTGAAAATTTAAATAAAAAATTAATTAACTGAATTTTATTTATTCCAAAATTCCAGAAAATTATTAATTCATTATTATTTTCATATTTTATTATCACATAAAATAAACTAAAAAATAAGATAAACGGAAATAATTTATTGATTATTTTAGGAAAATTTAACAAAGAATAGCTTATGTAAACAGAATAGCTTCTTCCATCATCTATCATAATATCTAGAAAATTTACTGCCTGAAACACCCAAATCACTACTCCAGAGCTAAATAGAGCTATTAAAAAAAAACTCATATAATCTAATAGTAATTTTCTAAATATTATTTTTTTCATTGAAATATGATAATTTTATTCATATATACCACTCTACTCGCACTGAGTGTATTTAAAATTTATGACTATACAAATTAATTATAAAAATAATGGATCAAAAATAATATCATCCAACCTTGTTCTATTTGTTGATGAAAAATTCAATATTACTAGCTTAAAAAAATACATATCACGCAATGAATTCTCATATATTTCAGATCTATTAAATAATTGTGATTTCAAAAAAGACTTACTGTGTTTTGAGATTAATTCAAAAAAAACGATATTTTTAGCATCTATCAAAAAAGATTTTAAACCATCAGATGTCGAAAATTTAGGTGCTAAATTTCATAGCCATCTAAACTTTGATAAGAAAAATGAGTATTATGTAAATTCTGACACAGTAAAAAGCAAAATTAAAAATTTTATAGGATATTTTTTACATGGAATAAAATTAAAATCTTACGAGTTTAATTTATATAAATCAAAAAAAACTAAAAAAGTAATTTCTATAAACGTTATTGGAAGTCATAATAAAATTTCAAAACAGGATCAATTAAGATTTAAAGCTTTAGAAGAAGGAACATTTTTTGCTAGAGATCTAGTATCTGAGCCAGGTAATATTTTACACCCAGATGAATATGCAAAAAGAATTAACCTTCTAAAAAAATTTGGTTTAAAAATAAATATTTATGATGAAAAGAAATTAAAAAAACTTGGAATGAATGCTCTGCTTGGAGTAGGTCAAGGAAGTATTAGAGGCTCTTATCTTGTAACTATGGAATGGAATGGTGCAAAAAATAATTCTAAACCTCTGGCATTTGTTGGAAAAGGTGTTTGCTTTGATACAGGAGGGATTTCACTAAAACCTGCAAAGTTTATGGAGGATATGACTTATGATATGGCAGGTTCAGCTACAGTAGTTGGTTTAATGAAAAACTTAGCTATAAGAAATGCTAAAATTAATGTAGTTGGTGTAGTAGGGCTTGTAGAAAATATGCCAGGTGGTAATGCTCAAAGACCTGGAGACATAGTTAAATCTTATAGTGGGAAAACAATAGAAATACTAAATACAGATGCTGAGGGTAGATTAGTTTTGGCTGATGCATTAACTTTTACTGAAAAGAAATTTAAACCTAAGTTTATGGTTGATTTAGCAACTTTAACAGGTGCAATTATAGTTTCTTTAGGATCTGAGTATGCTGGTTTATTTTCAAATAATAATAAATTATCTAAACAGCTCATGGAGGCTGGTGAAAAAGTTGTCGAGAAATTATGGCGAATGCCATTGCATGAAAACTTTGACAAACTTATCAACTCAAAAAATGCTGATATGCAAAATATCAATTACGTAGGTGGAGCCGGCTCAACAACTGCAGCTCAATTTTTACAAAGATTTATTTTAAATAAAACACCTTGGGCTCATCTTGATATAGCAGGTATGGCTTTTTCAAAATATGGAGGAGCTTTAAATTCAGGTGGTGCAACTGGTTTCGGTGTAAGATTGTTAAATCAATTAATAGAGGATGATTATGAGTAATACAGAACAAACACTGTCAATTATAAAGCCTGATGCAGTTGAAAGAAATTTGGATAATGA
>CABXUR010000041.1 GCA_902515485.1 uncultured Pelagibacteraceae bacterium
CAAAAGAATTAACAAAACTTAGAGATAATAACAAACACACAAAACATAATATTACATATCTAGTATATTTTATCATTATATAAGATTAAATTTAATTGTTTAATAAATCTTTTGCATCATGTTCATATGTTGTCAAAGGAAATAGAGTCACTGTAAATAATAAATTTTCAGTGGGTTTTAAATCTCCATCAGAGTAATAAGTTTTTTTGTATTTAATCCCAGCTGTTAAACAATCATTTTTATATTCATAAACAAGATCATAGAATTCTGTTAAATTTAATTTTCTATTTCGTCTTGTTTCAAATGATAAAAAATTATTATCATCTAGTTCATAAGATATTGAACTTGCCAATATATTAGAGTCGCCACGTTCTCCATTTTCTTCAATAAAATTAAATTCTGTTACAATGTTATTAATTGAAACTATTGTATTAATATCAGTATACTCCAAAGTATTTAAATCGTTATCTAATGAAAAATTATAACCAATTTTTATATTTTCTGAAAATTCATTTGTGATCGAACCAAATAAGTTTGAATTTTTTCTATTAATAGTGCTTTTATTTGGAACAAATTTTTCTTCCTTATCCCTAAAGACTGTAGCTAATTTTAACTCAAAATAATTATTTATTTCATTTAAATCATTTTTTTGTTTGTTTGAATAATCTAATCCTAATGTCAGCGATCTTCCAGACTCAAATGTATCAGATAATCCAAGTCTATTAATTGCAAATGCATTGTGCGCATCTATATTTCTTGATGAACTTGAATAGTTTTTCATATCATGGGGGTTAAGTCTTAATGATAATTTCGGAGTCAGATATTTTTTAGATTTTTGATTATTTTTTTTAAGTGGTAAACTCACATCTAAGTTATACAAGCTAACTAATTCACTCTGTAAACTAGATTTATATTTAGATGATTTTTTTCCAATAGAATTTAAATTTTTAAGATTAATACCAAAATTATTTTTGAAACCTAAGTTAGAAATAAAGTCTATACTATTATAGGTTAAATTATTTGTAATATTAGTTTCAAGTTTGTTTGTACTATCCAGAACGTTATTTCCACTAGAGTTAAAAGAAATATTCCCATTAAATAAATTTTTAGAGATATATTTTTCAAAATTATAATAAGGTAAAACATATTGATATCGATCACTTTGATTTTTTATACGAAGATTTTCATAACTTTGAAAACCAGTTTCAAAGTTAAAATCATCATGATTTAATTTAAGATTAATATAATTAGTTAATTTATTAAAATCTGAAGGTCTTAAATTTGATTTTGTAATATACTGATCAAATACATTTAAATATGAGTCATTTGAGACTTTATTAATTGACATTTCAAAATTACTTGAATTATATTTTTCTAATTTTAAGTCTAAATTATAATTTAAGAATAAGTGTGATAAACTACTCTTTTTTCTTGTAGTTGGTGATTTGTATCCATTTACAAAACCGAAATCAGTTATTAACGATGAGTTCTTATTTTCTTGTCTGTATTCTATTGTAGACATCAAAGTATCACTATCAAACCATGTAGGCGTTAAAGTTAAATCTTTATTTTTAGAAATTACTTTAAAATAAGGTAGTGTAATAGACGTTCCTAGTACATTTGAACTATTTATTGCTGGTTTTATTAATCCAGATTGTCTTTTAACTGATGGATCTGGATGAAAGAATTTTGGAAAATAAAATACTGGAATATCATAAATTTTTAAAACAGCATTATCATAATTTAATGTCTTTTGTATTTTATCATGCTTAATTAATTTTGACTGTATTGACCATGGTGGACATTTATCATTTTTCTTACAGCTTGTAAAAACACCTTTGTTAATTAAAGTGTAATTTTTATCCCCACTTGAAGATACACCTTCAATTCTTGGATCATTCTCTGAATTGTCAAAAACATCTTTGTGAACTTCAATTTTTGTATTTTTTGCAATAAATTTATTTTCTTTAAGGTTAATTATTGCATTATCTAAAAAGAATTTATCACTTTTTGGAAGATTATAATTTGTAATAATCAAAAAGTTTTCTCCTTTAATTATTTCTTGATCAATAGAATAGTTAAATCTGTCAACAAAATAGACTTGTGATTTTTGATCTTGTATTTTAGTTTTGTGTTGAGAGCT